>JBPCMC010000454.1:0-15287 GCA_051002645.1 Thermomicrobiales bacterium | reverse complement strand
CTGGAAAGCCTGCGCTACCGATTCAAGCCAGATTGTCGCGCTCGCGCTGGATGTATGCGGCGGTGCGGAGGGCGAGCGCCTGGATGGTCGTCGTCGGGTTGCCGACCGCGCTGGTAACGAAGATGCTGCCGTCCACGATGAAGAGGTTGTCCACGTCGTGCGCGCGGCCCCATGGATCGACGACGGAGGCGGATGGGTCTTCCCCCATCCGGCAGGTGCCGAGCAGGTGCCAGCCGGAAGGCCGGAGCGGGTTGGATGAGACGACCTCCGTCGCGCCCGCCGCCAGCAGCGCCTCCGTGCCGCGCGCGATGCCGTGGGCGAGCATCTTCTCGCTGTTCTCGCTTAGACGATAGCGGACGAGCGGCGCGGGGATGCCGTACGCATCGACCAGATCGGGGTCGAGCGTCACCTCGTTGACCGTCTCGGGCAAATCCTCGCCCATCACACCCATAAAGGCCATGTGCTCGAACCGATCATCGAAGGTGCGGTGATGCTCCTGCCCCCACGGCACGCGACGCGCCGCGAGGCCGCCGAGCGCCGTACTGAGCGGCCCGGACTGCCGGACGACCTGCAACTGGTAGCCGCGCAGGAAGTCATTGCGCGGGTCCGTCTCGTAAAACTCGTGGCTGAGGATGCACGAACCAATCGTTCCCTTCATGCTCTCCAGCGGCTCGGGAAAGACGCCGCCGACCGAGGCGAAGCAGTGGAACATCAGATTCTTGCCGACCACCCCGCGCCGGTTCGCCAGCCCGTCCGGGAAATGGCGGGAGCGCGAGTTGAGCAATAGTCGCGGCGTCCCCACGCCGTTGCAGGCGACGATCACGACAGGGGCGGTCTGCTCCCGGATTGCGCCGCTCGCGTCGTAGTAGCGCGCCCCGCGCGCCCGGCCATTGGCGTCCACCGTGATCTCGCGCACCCGGCAGCGCGTGCGCAGTTCGACACCGAGGCGGAGGGCGAGCGGCCAGTAGGTGACATCGGCGCTGGAACGCGCGCCGGTCGGGCAGCCGAGGTCGCACGGGCCGCAGAGGTTGCACGGCTGCCGTCCCTCGTCGCCATACAGCGCGGTGATGATCGCGGCGTCGGAGGGCCACCAGTGCCAGCCGAGTTTGTCGAAGCCCTTCGCCATCGTCTCGCCGAGCGGCCCGATGGGGAGCGGCGGCGTCTGGCGCGGCGAGCGCGGCGGGTGCGACGGGTCACCCGCGAGGCCGGAGACGCCGATCATCCGGTCATTCAGGTCGTAGTACGGCTCCAACTCGTCGTACGTCAGCGGCCAGTCGTCCGCCACGCCGTCCAGCGAGCGGACGCGGAAATCCGACGGGTTGAAGCGGGGGAAGTGCGCGCTCCAGTGGATCGTGCTGCCGCCGACGGCGTTGTACATCAGCGGCGTGTAGGTGGAGGCGACGTCGTTGACCGGGTAGTCTTCCGGCATCTGGCGGATATTCGGGTCCGGGTTGAAGTCGGTCAGGCGGCGCAACTCCCAGTCGTCGCCGTAATGCGGGAGCGACTGCGGGTCCACCCAATCGCCCTGATCGAGGCAGACAACCTTGAAGCCAGCCTTCGCGAGGCTCCATGCCACCGCCGCGCCCGACGCCCCCGCGCCGATAATCAGTACATCCGGCTCCGCCCAGTGCGCCGACGGGCCGCGATACGGGTAATAGGCGTTCATCTGCATCATCCGTTTCTGCTACGGCGGTCGGGCCGCGCGGTTCATACATGGAGGTTGCCGGGCGCTAGTATACGCGGGATCGTCGCGAAAACGCTTCCCATAATCTCCGTGATCGCAGTACGGCGATACGCGTTCTTTGTAGTATTTCCACCCAGGTATCACACAGAGCGCAAGCGCCGTCCTGCACGCCGATGTGGTCACAACTTCTCTGCGTGATCCCTCTGCCGTCTTCGTACTCGGAAACCCAACTATTCCCGGCGCCGCGCCGGTGGCGGTCAGCCGTGGGTGACGGCGATCAGGCCCACCATGCCGAGCACGTAGAGCGCGAGGACGACGACCGAATCGATGCCCATGTTCAGCGCCTGACGCCGGGGCCGGAAAATCAGGTCATAGAGATAGACCGTCGTGAGCAGGATACCCAACCCCGCCAAATAGATGTCGCTCCGTTGCGCTTGCGGCAAGGCGGCTTTGCCCGAGACGAGACTCGCCACCAGGAAGAGGACGGGCAGGAAGGCGTTGCCGCCGAAGATGTCGCTGAATGCGAGTCGGTAGTCGCCGAGCTTGACCGAAGCCAGACCGGTCGAGACCTCGGGGATGGCGGTCGAGGCGGCGAGGAATGTCGCGCCGAACAGCACGCCGGACAATCCGACATCACCGGCGATGGCGTTGCCGCTCTCCTCCAGCACCACGCCTGCGACCAGCGTCGCGGCGGCGGCGGCAACGAAGACGAGTCCCTCGCGCGTCGTGCTCCTGCCCTTAGTTGCGGCCTCTTGTTTCCGCCGTGCTGCCGCCGTGCCATCTTCCTCCTGCCCCCCCGGCGCGTCGCCCTTCGCCTGCCAGGGTAGGTCGGTGCGCGCCTTGCCCAGCAGCCAGAGACCGATGAGCCAGAGTAACGCAATCAGGAGGCCGCCGGGCGCGACGCGCGCGAAAATCAGCCCTGCTGGGAATTGGGTGCCCATAATGGCGACGACGAGTACCGCGATCACCAGTACTCCCTCAAGGACGAGGAGCAGGGATGCCGCCATGTAGCTCAGGGGGTGCTTCTGGCGCACGCCGAACTGGTCGAGGATCGCCAGCACCACAGTCTGGACGGCAATGCCGCCGAGAATGTTCCCGATCGCGATGCCGAGGTCGTGGCGGAGCGCGGCGCTCACGGTGATGGCGATCTCGGGCAGGTTGGTGGCAATAGAGAGCAGGATGAGCCCCCCGAGGGCCTCGCCGAGGCCGAAACGCGACGAGAGCACATCGGTCGTATTGGAGAGCCGGGTCCCTGCCACCCAGACGACGACGGCGGCGGCGGCGAAGAGGGCGAGGAGGAGGGGCAGGGACAATGCGTTGAACACGGCATCACCTCAATCTGTCTCTCTATCGGAAAGCGGTACGCGCACGAAGTATACTCATCGCCCCTCCTTCTCGCCCCTCAACGATCCGCACCGCTGCCCGGGCAGGCCTGGCGCATTGGCATGCATTTCGCTCCGTTGGCAGAGACGATAGACGTGTGCAATCTTGGCCGGTTGGTTGAGGATGCAGGGATCGAGTCGCTCTTCCTGCCGGAGCATACCTACGTGCCGGAGTACGGTGTGCCCCGTCCATCCGAGCAGATCGCAGATGCACGAACGAGCGAGCCCTCTCCCGATGGAGCAATCGATCATCGTCCGGTGAACGTTGGCCGCGCCTTCTCCATGAACGCCTCGTAGAAGAGCCGGTGATCCTCGCCCATCAGGAGGAGGGCTTGCGCCTGCGCCTCGGCCTCGACAGCGGCGAGCAGGTCCATGTTCCATTCGTTGGTGACCATCCGCTTCGTCATCGAGAGGGCGAGTGTCGGCCCCTTCGCCAGCCGTTCCGCCCACTGGTACGCGGTGGGCAATAGGTCCTCGGCGGGGAGGACGC
Source organism: Thermomicrobiales bacterium (assembly GCA_051002645.1). Taxonomy (GTDB): domain Bacteria; phylum Chloroflexota; class Chloroflexia; order Thermomicrobiales; family JALYUS01; genus JALYUS01. The sequence continues at coordinate 11,731 of JBPCMC010000454.1, read as the reverse complement.
GATTGAAGAGGCCGTAGCGCTCGGCGGTCGCCGCGTCGATGCTGTCGCCGAAGAGGAGCAGTTCAAGCGCGCGCCCCTGCCCGACGACGCGGGGCAGCAGATAGGCTGCGCCCATGTCCGCCCCGGTCAGGCCGACGCGGGTGAAGAGGAAGGCGATGCGCGCCCGCTCGCTGGCGAGGCGGAGGTCCGAGGCGAGGGCGATCACCGCGCCCGCACCCGCCGTCGTGCCGTTCAGGGCGGCGATGATCGGCTTATCGAGCAGCCGCATATTGGCGACGACCGCGCCCGTCATCCGCGTGAACTCCAGATGCGCCTTCATATCCCGCTTCAGTAGTGCGCCGATAATCTCATGCACATCCCCGCCGGAGCAGAAGCCGTCGCCGCTTCCGGTGAGAACGAGCACCTTCACCGCATCGTCGTAGCGCAGCGCTTCGAGCAGATCGCGGAACTGTGCGTAGATGGCGAAGGTGAGCGCATTGAGCACCTCCGGCCGGTCGAACGTCACCGTCGCGATACCGTCAGTAACCGTGTACTGGAAGTCGTATGCCATGGGAATTCTCCTTTGGCCGTCGTTACGATTGTGGCGGGGTGAATAGGCAGAGATCGGCGCGCCCGGCGGCGAGTAGTGTGTTTGCTTGTCCGGTGGTTGTCGTGTAGGCATTGGCGAGGGTCGGGATGCCCGCCTCATTGCGGATGATGTCGCTGTATCCGGCGAATGCCTCGAAATCGTAATTGGGCTGCGCGGCAATCGTCGTCTGTCCGGCGTGTACGGCGATCAGGTCGCAGCCGTGCTCCTTCAGTATGTGGGCAATCGCGACCGCGTCGGCGATGTCATTGCCGCCCTTCGCCCAATCGGTCGCGGAGAGGGCGACGGCGAGCGGCTTCTCGGCGGGCCAGGCGGCGCGGACGGCATCGAAGACGGCGAGCGGGAAGCGCAGACGGTTTTCTAACGGGCCGCCGTACTCGTCGTCGCGGCGGTTTGTCAGCGGCGAGAGGAAGCCGCCGAGCAGGTAGCCATGCGCCATATTCAGGTGCAGCATGTCAAACCCGGCCTCGGCGCCGTGACGTGCCGCCGCGACGAAGGCCGCGCAGACCTGCTCCATATCGGCGCACTCCATCGCACGGGGTGGCTGATTGGCGCGGCCGTAGGGGATGGCCGACGCCGCGATGAGGGGCCAGTTGCCGTCGCGAAGTGACCTATCCAGCCCCTCGGAACGTGGCCGCGTCGAGCCGCGCCGCCCGGCGTGGTTGAGGTGCAGCGCGATCTTTGCGGGCGTTTCGGCATGAACCGCCGCAACGATCCGCGCCCAGGCGTCCGCGTTCCCCGGTTCGTAGAGTCCGACATCCCCCGGTGTGATCCGTCCGTCCGCTGTGACCGCGACGGGCTCCGTGATGACGAGCCCCGCGCCGCCGCTCGCGCGTGACAGGATAGTCGCCGTGTGATGTTCGTTCGGCAGGCCGTCCGCCGCGTCGTAAGTCGCGGTCGGCGCGAAGACGGCGCGGTTTGTCAGCGTCATATCCCGCAAGCAGAACGGCGTGAAGAAAGCGGGCGGCGAGACGAGCGCGGGAGACGGCGGAGCATCGCCGTTCGCTTCCCGCGCGGCGGTCTGGAACCAGCGGTCAACGCCGCCGATGAAGGTGGGATCGCGCTGTCGGAGGCTGTCGTAGGTGATGCGGCCGCTGCGGGTGAGCAGGTTGACGGCGAACTGTATCGGCGCGAGGTGGTCGTACCGCTTGACGTCCTCAAAGTACCGCTGGCTCTCCGCCGCCGCCCGCTGGACGGATTCGACGCGCGGCTTGCGGCCAAGCGCATAGACGCGGAGGGCGGTCGGCACATCCGCGTGCTGCTCGAAGGCCGTCGCGAGGGCGATGGCGTCCTCCATCGCCAGTTTCGTCCCGGAGCCGATCGAGAAGTGCGCGGTGTGCGCCGCGTCGCCGAGCAGGACGATATTCTCGTGCGACCAGCGCGCGTGCCGGAGCGTGAGGAACTTCAGCCAGTGCGAGCGGTTCGAGCGGAGATGATGCCCGCCGAGATGGTCGGCGAACAACGCCTCGCAGAAGGCGACGCTCGCCGCCTCATCCGTCTCAGTCAGGCCGGTGCGCTGCCACGTCTCCTCCGTACATTCGACGATGAAGGTGCCCATCGTCGCGTCGAAGGGGTAGGCGTGAACCTGGAAGAGGCCGCAGTCGCTCTCCTTGAAGATGAAGGTGAAGGCGTCGAAGAGTTTATCCGTGCCGAACCAGATGAAGCGCGTCGCGCCCTGCTCAGTCTGCGGCCGGAAGGCGGCGGCGTGCCGCTGGCGCGTCAGGCTATTCACGCCGTCCGCCGCGATCAGCAGGTCGGCGTCGGCGCGAAGCGCGTCCGGGTCTTCGATCACCGTCTCGAAATGCAGGTCGACGCCGAGGGCGATGCACCGCCGCTGGAGGATGTCGAGCAAATGGCGGCGCGCGATGCCCGCGAAGGCGTGCCCCTCACAACGGATCAGTTCACCCTTCACATGGACATCAATCGCGTCCCAGAGAACGAAGGCGTCGGTGATCTCGCGGTAGGTTGTCGGGTCCGCCTCGCGCAGTGCGGTCAGCGTCCGATCCGAGAAGACGACGCCCCAGCCATAGGTCGCGCCCGCCGGGTTCCGCTCAAAGAGGGCAATCTCCCACGCGGGGTGTCCCTGCTTGAGTAGCAGGCTCGCATACAACCCCGCCGGCCCGCCCCCGAGCACCTGCACCTTCATCCGCGCGTTACCGGAGAATCCACTTGAACCACATGCTGCCCAGAGGGCGCCCGACAGAGAGCACAGAGGAATACGAAGAGATTATGACGAAAAGAGAATAAGCAAGTCTCCTTCTTTGGATTGTTCCTATTCTGTGTCACCTCTTCTCTTCTCCTCTCTGTGATCTCTGTGTCTCTGTGGTTAATTTCCCCATCTAATCTATGGCGTCGGCGAGGCGGTCGAGTTGGTCGAGGTGCGCGGTGGTCGGGAAGAGGACGAGATGGTCGCAGCCCGCCTCGGCGTAGCCACGGATGAACTGGACGATCGATTGCGGCGTGGTCAGGAGCCCGGCGGCGATCCGCTCGGCGAAGGGGCCGGCGAAGGCGTAGTAGTCGAGCAGGTAGTGCGTACCTGCCTCCGCTTCCGCCGCGCCGAGGGCGTAGTAGCCCATCGCCCAGAGGCGTGGACGGCCCGGTCGTCCCGCGTCGGCCCATGCGGCGCGGGCTTTATCGGCGGCGGCGGCGAAGGCGCGCGGTGGCCCGCCGCCGTGGATATAGCCGTCCGCGTACCGGGCGGCGCGGGCGTAGGCGCTGTCATTCAGGCCGCCGACGAGCAGTTCCGGCCCGCCCGGTTGCACGGGGCGCGGGCCGATTGATTCGTCCTCCCACTGGGCGCGCAAGGCCGCCAATTGCTCGCTCAGGCGGCGGCCGCGCGTCTGATACGCCACCCCCGCCGCGTCGTAGTCGTCCTTCCGCGCGCCGAGGGCGACGCCGAGCGTCAGACGGCCATTGGAGAGCGCGTCGATCGTCGCCGCCGCCTTGGCGAGCAATGCGTCGTTCTGCACCGGGCCAATCATCACCGTCGTCGCGAGGCGGATGCGCGTCGTCAACCCGGCGGCCATCGCCAGCGTCGTGAGGGCGTCGTAACTATTGTAGACGAGCCGGTCGAAGACGCCGAGACTGGCGAACGGCCCCCGGTCCGCTCGGCACGCCCATTCGCGCAGGAGCTCTCCCGTCGCTCCCTTCAGCGTATTCGGCAGCCCAATCCCTACATCCATCCATGACTCCTTCAAGACGGGATTAACCACAGAGACACAGAGAACACAAAGAAATGAGGAGGAATAGGGCAGAGATTTTTACGGGAGTGTGCTGCATTTCTCTCTTTCTCCGCCCCTCTTTGTGTTCTCTGTGCCTCTGTGGTTAAGCATCTATTCCCTGGCGGAGGCGGAAGCGTTGCAGTTTGCCGGTCTCCGTGTATGGCAGGGCGGTGACGAATTCGACGGCGCGCGGGTACTTGTAGGGCGCGATCTCCGCCTTGACGAAGTCTTGCAGTGCCGTGACCGTCTCCGGCGTCGCGTCTGTCGGGTTGCGCAGGACGATAAAGGCGGTGACGAGCTGTCCGCGCGCCGCGTCCGGCAGGCCGACGACGGCGCACTCCTGCACCTTCGGGTGCTCGCGGAGGACATTCTCGACCTCCGGCCCGGCGATGTTGTAGCCGGAGGAGATAATCATGTCGTCCGCGCGGGCCTGATACCAGAAGTAGCCGTCCGCGTCCATCCGGTACATATCGCCGGTGAGGTTCCAGCCACCCTGCACATAGCCCCGTTGCCGCTCGGGGTCCGCGAGGTAGCGGCAGCCGGTCGGGCCGCGCACGGCGAGGCGTCCGACGCTGCCGGGCGGTAGTTCGTTGCCGTCATCGTCCACGATGCGCGCCGCGTACCCCGGCACCGGCTTGCCCGTCGCGCCGGGGCGAATGTCGTCACCGGCGGCGGAGATGAAGATATGCAGCATCTCCGTCGCACCGATGCCGTCGATCAGTGTGATACCCGTCGCCTCCTGCCAGGCATGATAGGTGGCGAGGGGCAGCGTTTCGCCCGCCGAGACGCAGGCGCGCAAGGAGCGCAGGTCGTAGTCCTTCACCATACCGCAGAGGCGGCGGTACATCGTCGGCGCGGTGAAGAGCGTCGTGACCGCGTACCGCTGGATCGCGTCGAGGAGCCCGGTCGGGCTCGGCTGCTCGATCAGCACGGTCGATGCGCCCACCTGGAAGGGGAAGAGGACCAGTCCGCCGAGGGCGAAGGTGAACCCGAGCGGCGGCGTGCCGCAGAAAACGTCGTCCGCGCCCGGTTGCAGGATGTGTTGAGAGAAGCAGTCGCAGATCGCCAGCACATCGCGATGGAAATGCATCGTCCCCTTCGCCTGCCCGGTCGAGCCGGAGGTGAAGGCGATCAGCGCCACGTCGTCGCTCGCGGTGTCGATATTTTCGAAGGTATCGGGCTTGCCCGCACTGAGGGCTTCCAGCGTGTCGGGGTGGTCCCCGGCGTGGTAGCAGCAGACACGCGGGGCGAGGCCGCTCTCGCCGCGCGTGACCTGCTCCGCCGCCGCGTGCATCTCGTCCGCGAACCAGCCATCGCAGAGCGCGACCGTGACGCGAGCCTTGGTCATCACATAGGTCAGTTCCCGCGTGCGCAGTAAGGGCATCGTCGTCACGGCGATTGCGCCCGCCTTGAGCACGGCGAACCAGCAGGCGACCAGCATCGGGTTGTTCGGGCCGCGCAGCAGCACGCGGTTGCCGGGCACGACGCCGAGGTCTTCGCTGAGCACATGCGCGATGCGGTTCACCGTCGCCAGCAGTTCGCGGTAGGTGATGGTGCGCCCATCGAAATGGAGGGCGGGGCGGTCGCCGCCCGCGCCGTCCGCCATCGCATCGAGCAATGCGGCGGCGCAGTTCAGCCGAGCCGGGTATGTCAGCGGTGCATCGAAGGTCGGCCAGTCCGCGCGAGGCGGCAGGTTGTCGCGCGCGAAGGTATCGACGTGGCCGGTTCGCCCGAACCCCTCTGCCATTGCACCGCCCCTCCCGCGTCCGCGACCCGCAGCCTGTACGACGTGTACCCGTATCCGTCCGCGCACATGCTCCGTGCGACGGGCCTCTCCACCTTCATTCGTGACGGCGCTATCGTGCGTCACTTCGCGGATTTGTTCAACACCCTTCCCATCCGACGCCGCATCGTCGATGATGCGGGGAGTGGCCCACCCCCCAGCCCCTCCCGACGCGGGAGGGGAGCACGCCGATAGGCCCGGACAGTATGCATCGGCTACGGAATCGCCCGCGAGGTCCCCCCCTCCCGTGTCGGGAGGGGCTGGGGGTGGGCACGACGGAGGATCGCATGGAAATCCTGCAACCGCCCGGTTGGGCGCAACCGCGTGGCTATGCGAACGGCGTCGTCGCGGAGGGGCGGGTCGTCTTCGTCGCCGGGCAAATCGGCTGGAATGGCGACTGCGTGTTCGAGACGGATGATTTCGCCGGGCAGGTGCGGCAGGCGCTCGCTAATGTCGTCGCGGTGCTCGCCGAGGCGGGCGGCACGCCACAGGACATTGCGCGGATGACGTGGTACCTCACCGACAAGCGGGAATATCGCGCTGCGGTCAAAGAAATCGGCCGCGCTTACCGCGACGTGATCGGCGCGCACTACCCGGCGATGACGCTCGTCCAAGTCGCCGCCCTCCTCGAAGATCGCGCCAAGGTCGAGATCGAGGCGACAGCGGTTCTCCCGCCCACAGCGCAATAGGGGAAGGGATTCAAAACCGCCAATACTGCCCAGAGGGCGCCCGCAAGGACGCTAAGAAAACGCAGAGAAGAAAAAGGGTTCAATCTCTTCCCCTTCTTGGCGTCTTGGCGGTTCAACTCCCCGTCGTTGGCACGTTGCCGAAGACGCGCACCTGCTTGCCGTGCAGCGTTCCCGACCAGAGGGGGACGGTGCAGGTGCGTTCCAGCAGGTGCTTCCAGAGTTGCGCGTGCGCGAACGTCTCCTCGTCCGCGCTGAAGAGGGTGAAGACGGATTCGGCGGCGACGAGGATCATCTTCTGTTTGGCGCGGCTGAGGGCGACGGTCAGGCGGCGGGGATCGAGCAGGAACTTGCTGGACGCCATCAGGTAGGCGCGGTCGCTCTCCGTCGCGCTGACGAGGATCGCCGTCCGCTCGCCGCCCTGGAAGCGTTCAACGGTATCCACCGATGAAACGACGATCGCGCCCGTCCGCAGATCGCGCGTACTCAGGCAGGGGATCTCCTCGCGCAAGGCGGCACGTTGCGCCCGGTGCGGCACGACAACACCGAGGCCGTCCACCGGCCCCAAATCATACGGCGGCGCGGCGAGCGCTTCGAGGATTGGCGTAATTAGTTGCTGCTCGAAGGGGTTGCGTAACTGGCTCCGCGCCTCATCGTGGACGATCACCACCATCGCGTGATCCGGCGCGAGCACGCGGGCGACGAAACCGTCCGGGTCCTCGCACGCCGCGTTTGACACGAGCAGGGTGTGGTTGTGGGAGAAGAAGGGGATGCCGTCCTGCGCGTAAATCTCCTCCTTGAGGAAGGTGGCCATATCCGCGTGCAGCCGGAAACTCTCGGTAAACTTAATCATCTCCGGGACGTGCGGCAGGAAGGCGAGGAAGAGCGATTCGTAGGTGCGGTATGCCTTGAACGTCCGGCGCGGCTCGTGCTCCCAGTCGTGTTTGACGATTGGCGGCATCTGGCGATGGTCGCCGACGATGATCAATTGCCCGCCGCGGTTGAGGAGGAGCGCCGCCATGATCGCCTCGGGCAGGTTCATCTGCGACGCTTCATCGAGGACGAGGCAGTCGCACCCGCCGTGGCCGAGCATCTCCTTGCCCCAGCGATCCTTGACGATGCGGTAGACGCCACCGGGCGTCGCCGCGACGATGCACCATTGCTGCGCCTCGATCGCGTCGGCGGCGCGCGGCGTGCCCTTCGGTCGCTCGTTGTCGCGCGGCAGTAGGATGACGCCATCGGGGGGCGCCTCGCGCGGCGTGCCACGGAAGAGCGGCACCGCGAGCAATCGCGCGTCGAAGTACTGCGCGAAGATCGCCGGGTGGCGTGCCGCGAAGTCGCCTAACTTCTCCCGGACGAGGAGAATATCGCCGAGCAGGACGTTGGTCGCCGCGTGGGTCTTGCAGGAGACGAAGGCGCGGAAGGGCCGGCCCGCCGCCATCGCCCCTTGCAGGCGCGCGAAGAGGGCGAAGGCGGTCGAGTAACTCTTGCCGGTGCCCGGCGGCCCTTGAACGAGCAGCGTTGGCAGATCGCCGCAGGCGCCGATGAACCGCCGCTTGCCCTCCTCGAAGTCGTGGAACGCCCCCGCTGCGTGGAGCGCGTCGAGCCCGGCGAGGAAGCGGGCCTGCCCGTCGCGCGCGGCCTCGGGCCAGGTGGCGTATGCGGAAGCGGGCGCGTCAAGGCGCTCGTAGAGCGTATTCGCCCCGCCCGCGCACAATTCCTGCACGACGCTGGCGCAGAAGGAGCCGTACCAGTCGTTCGGGTCGGGATCGAGCGTGTAGCATTCGCCATCGCGCAGGGGGCGCTCGAAGGAGGAGAAGGCAAAACCGGGCACGGCACTTTTGGCCCCCGATCCGCGCATCTCAATGACGATGACGTGATCGTTCGTGTTGATTTCGACGATTGTCGCGCGGGTGCCGTAGAGCATCTGCTTCGGCGTCGGTGTGAATGGCGTCCGCTCCGCCTCCGGCAGCCGCTCATCGACGGTCAGGCGCGGGAAGATGATGACGCTATCGCCCGCGCGGAGCGAGGTGAGCGCGAGGGCTTCGTCGAGCGAGCAATCGAGGCCGTCGGCAACCAGTTCGAGCCGGAATTGGAGACCCTGCTGAGACCATTTCGTCTCTTTGCGCTGCTCCGCGCTCAGTTCCGCCCGTGCCGCGTCGGGGTTGGCGCGGCGGTAATCCACTTCATATCCTGCCGCCTTCTCGGCGTGCGACAGGTTTTGCGCATTGGCGGCGGCGACCTCCGGCGATTGCGCGCTCGCCCGATAGCGGACGAGCAGCGTCTCGCCGGTCAGGACGCGACGCTCCGGTGGGGCGAGGCGCGCCGCCTTCCACGCGCCGAGATCGACATGCCGCTCGATCATCACGAACTCGTCGATCGCGTGCGCGCGGGAGTGGGCCGTCTCGGAGAACTGCGCGAGGTCCGGCAGGTCGAAGGGACGTTTCTCGGTCTGCATGTTCCCTTTGAACTGCTTGGCGACGTGCTCCATCGCTTCCAACCGGCGCCCCTGGAAACCGCGCAGATCGTCGGTCGTCACGGCGCGGTAGGGCGCGAACTCGTCCCGCTTACCTGGCGACGGCGGCGCCAGTTCCCCCCATGCCGCGTAGGCGTATTCGAGCGGGATGCGGCTGTTGAAGCGCGCCCGCCGGGTGTACCAGCGCGCCGTCTCGTCGTCCGGTTCGCGTTTGCCGCGCGCATCGAAAAGGCGCTCCCGGAAGAGATCGCGATACGGCGTCCCGGCGTTCCAGTCGAAGCGTGTGATGGACGCGACCGCCTGCAGCGACTGGCAGACGATCGGGTAATTCTTCAGCTCGCGAATCTCCTGATCGAGATAGGTCGCAACCGGCGAGTCGAAGGCGGCGATATGGGTGACGAAATAGTAGCAGGGCGTCGCCCCGAAGATCGCGCCGAGATGCCGCGCCAGCCCATCCAGGAGGAGCCGCTGCTCCTGACTGTCGTTGAAGATGAGGTGAATCGGCGCGCGGCGCGCGCCATCGGCGTCCGGCGCGGCGACGGCGACGAGTGCCCGCAGGGTGTCGGCGATCCAGCGGAGGAAGAGCGCTTCCTCCTTGGCGGTCGTGTCCGGTGGGCCGTCCGTCAGGTGGACGATGCTGCGCCGCCGCTCGGGGACTTCCTCACCCCGCTCGCAGGCGACGACGAGCGCGCCGATCAGGTAGATGCGGTCATGCAGGTAATCGTGCTGCGCGTCGATGTAGACGCGAATCAGATTCGGGTTCTGCGTGGCGTCGGCGTAGGGGAGCGATCCGTACCCCTTGCTCGGGATGTACCACAGGGCGGCGAGCGGATCGCCCTGCGAGCGGCGGTAGCCCCGCGCCCGGTGGATCAATTCGTCCACGCGCGGGCCGACGGGCCAGGTGGCGGCCAGTCGCGTGGCGAGCGCCTCCTTGCCCGGCGCGGCGACCAGTTCGCTCAAATGGGACGGCGTATCCGCCGCCGCCGGTTCCTTCACCGTGGCGAGCTCGCGGACGGTCTCGATCCCCGCGCTGTGCAGCGCGCTCTTCTCGTTCGGCGTCAGGTGGGGGAGGAGCGAGAGGTCGTCCCGCTCGACGCTCCGCTTCATGCAGAACTCGTTGTAGAGGCAGCCGTCGCACTTGGCGTTGAGGTGGAAGGGGATGGTATCGAACGGCGCCGCGATGACGCGCCGCGCCGTCGAGCCCGGCCCGGTGACGAGGTCGTGGACCGAGCGGCGATAGTCGGCGGCGTTTGCGATGATCTCCAGCAGACCGACATCGCCGCCGAAGGAGCGCTGGGCGGCCATCTGCTGCGCCGCCGCCTCGGGCGACGCGTCGCCCCCGTCCGCCGGGCCGCGATAGAGCACGGCAATCTCGATTTTTTCGCAGGCGACGCCATCGGCGGCAAAGAGCGCGTCGAGCATTTCGGCGTAGAAGGCGACCTGGAGGCGATGCTCGACCTTCGCGCTTGTCGAGCTTTTCATGTCGGCGATCATCACGCGCAGGGTGCCGCTGGCGTCCCGCTCCAGCCGGAGAATGTCCACGTCGCCGCGGATCTGCCAGCCGTCCAGCGCGACCGTGAGGCGTGGCTGGAAGAGGACGCGCACACTCCCGGCGGGGAGCGCGGATGCCTCGGCGATCACCGCCGCGTTGTTCTCCGGTCGGGCGCCGGAACCGCCGTGCTCCGCCGCGAAGTCGCGCGTCGCATAGTGTACGGCGATCACTGCCGTGACATCCTGCTCGAAGGTCGCGCCGGAGCGGGTGAGCAGCGGGGTGACGGAGACGGGCGCGACGCCGTACTGGCGCAGGAAGTTCGCGTTCACGCCCCGCTCGTGCAACCGGAGGCGCAGGTAGCGCTCGCACTGTTCGAGGCGGATGAACTGGGAAATGTCCGTCGGGGAGAGGCGCAGCGCCCCGCCAGGCCGTTCCGCCGAAAATTCGTCAGTCATTCCACGCCCCTCTTCCCCAGAAATCATCTGATAGTCATATCGGAAGCCGCTACTACCGTGACAGTGCTCTACTATGTTGAACGGTGCATATCATCAGAACGTGACAGACAGGTTGCCAACGGCGTGCTGCCGGAAGAGCGTCATGTGGATGATGACGCCCTGACAGACGAGCGCCGCGCCCGCGATGCCGCCCCCGGTGAAGCGGATATCATGCCCGATGCCCGGCGACGAGAAGGTTTCCATCTTCGCCTCGCGGACGCGGCGTGCCATGCGGATGGCGCGCTCCTTCGCAACGGCGGGGGCGGCGGGCGCTCGGAGTGCGTCCAGCGCGGCGGCCCGTACGAATGTCCGCCAGAGCGCGGCCATCGTCTTGGGCGCGTCGAAGAGTTCGAGGCCGGTGACGCGCCCGCCGATCGCCGTCACCATACCGACCGCGCCATCCGGGTAGGGAATGGCTCGCTCGAAGGCGGCGAGATCGCCCCCCCTCCGGTCGTAGAGATCGGCCATCGCCCCGGTCGGCGAGAGGATCGCTTCCGCAGTCTGTCGCTCCGCGATATTCGCCCAGATTGCGCTCTGATCGCTCGTGTGCGTGCCGCTCTGTCGCAGCGACGCGGCCACTTGCATCACGGTCTCCGCCCGGAGCGTGGGATAGAGCGCGTCGTGCGACGCGAATCCGGCTTGCGGCACGGACCAGCGCGCCTGCTCGACACAGGAGACCGGCAGCGCCGTCGTCCCTGGCGGGACGAGGACGGTGCTATTGATGATCCGGTTCTGCTTGCCGCCGACCAATTCCTGCCCATTAACGATCATGACGGGCAGGGTGTCGGTATTCCGTGCCATCAGCGTGCTGACGCTCGCGCTCTCCATCTCGGCGATGTGCAGTGTCTTCTTCGCCATCGCATCTTTAATACTACAGCCGCACTTCTGTGATAGGCTCCTGCCGACGGAAAGGAGTTTATCGTCATGATTGTCCCTGCTGGTCCCGCTTCCCTTGACGCCCTCCATGCCACGATCGCGCCGCGCTTTCGTCGC
>JBPCMC010000453.1:0-4607 GCA_051002645.1 Thermomicrobiales bacterium | reverse complement strand
AGAGGCAGTCGAGCATGGTGGTTTGGCGGCAGAATGAACAACAACGCGGGCGGAGCAGCCCGGCTGAAACTGACAGAAACGACGCCGTCCCGATAATGCTCAAAGAGGTCTCCTGAGCAAGCACTAGCCACTCGTACTGCCGCGCTGCTTGCCCTGCTACGGTGGTTTCGAGTGGCACAGGAGTCAGTGACTGAGAGCCGGGAAACTTGCTCGCTGTATTTTGTGCAGCCGCCGTCTTCAGATCCAGCGTGGCATTTGGTTCCATATTTTGGGTCTGCACGATCAGGAGCCCATCAATCCCCGCTGACGCGAAGCGCGCAACGACCATCCCCTGCTGCTGGGGCGGAATCAGAGTTTGCTCGTAGCCATCTGGCACAGTGAAGGAGAAACGTCCTTGCGGGTCGGTGTAGACCATTCCTGAGGAAGTAGCACCGACGCTGCCGAACGATGAAGTAGCACTGCTTATGGCGGAGACACGGGGTGTCAGCAGAAGGGGCGTGAAAGTCGTTGCGGTAGAGATGGAAGCCGTCGATGTAACGGGCACAATCGTTGGCGCCGCCTTACCGCCCCCGCACGCAGTAGTAAGCAATAGGGCGAGGAGCGAAGGCATCAGCGACATGGCAAGTGATCGGCGGATTCGCTTCAATACGTACCTCCAATAATCTGACACGGTTTCCTGCTCCAAGACCTTCGCCATAGCACGAGAGATGCACGGAAGATGCCAACGCCATATCCGCGCGCCGTGGGTGGCTGCGTGCAAATATGCGATGATTGCCCGCAATGCGACGATGGCCTACCGGGAGGGAGCGGCATGACGCGGATGACGGGCGCGCGGGCGGTGGTCGAGCAACTGAAACGGGAGGGCGTGCGCCACGCATTCACGGTGCCGGGCGAGAGTTTCCTCTCGGTGCTTGATGCACTCTACGACGAACCCGCCATTTCGCTCGTCGCGACGCGGCACGAGGGCGGCGCGGCTTTCATGGCGGAGGCGGTCGGCAAGTTGACCGGCGTACCCGCCCTCTGCATGGGGACGCGCGGTGTCGGTTCCGCGAATATGGCGATTGCTCTCCATACCGCCTACCAGGACTCCACGCCGCTGATCGCGCTGATCGGGCAGGTGGAGACGCTACATCGGCACAAAGAGGCGTTTCAGGAGGTCGAACTCGCCCCCTTCTTTGCGCATATCGTCAAGTGGACCGTCGAAGTCGAGCGGACGGACCGCCTCCCCGCCCTGATCCACGAGGCGGTGCGCCACGCGATCAGCGGTCGCCCCGGTCCCGTCCTGCTCGCCGTGCCGACCGATGTGCTCAATGCGGAATACGACTTCACGCCCGACCATTTCCGCACGCCCGCCGTCGCGCCGCGCCCCGCCCCGACCGCCGCCGACGCCGCACAGGTCATCGCAATGCTGCTCAACGCCGAGCGCCCCGTCATCCTCGTCGGGGGCGGCGTGCTGCGGGCGGGCGCGACGGACGACCTCGTCCGGTTCGCGGAGGCGACCGGCATCCCCGTGATTGTCGGCTTCCGCCGCTATCACGCCTTCCCGAACAATCACCCACTCTTCCTCGGCAGTATGGGCCTCGGCGCGCCACCCTGCGTCCGCGCTCGGTTGCGGGAGGCGGATGTCCTGCTCGCGCTCGGTACACGCCTCTCGGAGTTCACGACGGGCGCGTATACCGTCCCTGCGCCACACACCCAGGTCATCCACATCGACATCGACGCAAGCGTCGTCGGCGTCAATAACTCCATCGCCCTCGGCATCGTCGCCGACGTACAAGAAGCCCTGACCGCCATGCACGCTGCCCTCGCTAACCATCCCGACCCCAAACGCAACGCCCGCCGTATTACCGCTGCCCGCGACCGCGCCACCTTCGAAGCCGCGACCACGATCCCGGAGCCTACTCAGTCCTCAGTCCTCAGTCCTCAGTCCTCTCTCACGTCTTCCGTTGATCCGACGACGATCATGGCGGACCTCGCGCGCCTCCTGCCGCCGGAGACGGTGATCACGGGCGACGCGGGCAACTTCTGGGGCTGGTTCGGGCGCTACCATCGCTTCGCGCTGCCCGGCGCCTTCCTCGGCCCGACGAGCGGCGCGATGGGCTACGCGATGCCCGCCGCTGTCGGCGCGGCGCTCGCCCGTCCCGGCGTGCCGGTGCTCGCTGTCGCGGGCGATGGCGGATTTTTGATGACCGGCAACGAGTTAGAGACTGCCGTGCGCTGCAACCTGCCGGTGATCGCGCTCGTCCTCAACAACCGCTCCTACGGCACGATCCGTATGCACCAGGAGCGCGAATTCCCCGGCCGCGTCAGCGCGACCGCCCTCGGCCCGGTCGATTTCGCCAAATATGCGGAATCGCTCGGCGCACACGGCACGCGCGTGACCGATAGCCGCGATTTCGCCCCCGCTCTGGAACACGCCCTCGCCCTCAAACGCCCCGCCCTGATCGAAGTCGTTACTGACCCAAATCTGATCGCCGTCGGCACGACTTTACAAGACTTGAGGAGTGAGGACTGAACCCGCAACATTCCGGCCATTCGTTCGTTAGACAGATCGGATGCGGACAGATCATCTCGTGCATCTTGCTGGTTGCTTGAAAGGCATTCTTCGGTGACCGAACGACAGCGACGGACCCGGCGGGCCGCGACGGTCCTTCTTCTCGTGCTCTTTCTCGCCCCTCTCACACTCCCTACCGCCAACGTACGCGGCGCGGAGGCTTCCCCGCCCTTAGTCCTTATGCTGCCCGGAGGGCCCCCGCAGTCCGCAGTCCTCGGTGTGTGGCACGAGCCGGACGCGAACCGGCTGAAGTTCGGCATCGCCGGGCATATGTGGTGGCTGGATTCGCACCTCGATGAATTCATGGCCTATTACCACCTGCTCGGCATCACCAACGTCCGCCTCTCGCTCGATTGGAAGACCGTCGAGCCGCAGCCGGGGCAGTACGACTTCGCCCAGTTCGACCGCGTGCTGAACCGCCTCGCCGCCGAAGGGATCGAGGTGATCGCCTCATTTGTCGCCGCGCCCGCCTGGGCCAGCTCGGACAGCGCCGCGTGCGCGAAGGCGCAGCAGGAGTTCGATAAAGAGCGCCTCACCTGCGGTATCCGGCCCGACGCCGAGCCGCAGTTCCGCGACGCCGTGCGGACGGTCGCGGCGCGCTACCCCTTCATCCGCCTCTGGGAGTTCTGGAACGAGCCGGAGTTGTGGACCTATATGGGCCACGAGGTGGCGGACTATCTCCGCTGGCTGCGCCCGTTCTACGACGAAATCCATACCGTCAATCCCGGCGCGGTCGTCGCGGCGAACACGCTTGCCGGGGTCTTTTATGTGGACTGGCTCTACGGCGTCAGCGACAACACGAACGGCCCGAGCAAGCGCCCGTGGGACGCCATCTCCTTCCACCCGTACGGCTCAATCCAAAAGCCGGGCGCGAACGGCCAGGTCGCCGCGATCATTCCGGGGCCGATTCAGGATGTCCGCAAGCGGATGGTCGACGCGGGCGATGCGAATAAGAAACTCTGGATCACCGAGTATGGCTGGGAGACGACGCCGGACCAGCAGGCGGCCTTCCTCCAGCAGGGCCTGCCCTGGCTCCTCGCGCAGGATTACATCGAGGTCGCGAACCTGCACATGCTCCACGACTGGACGGGCGAGCATTACGGCCTGCTCACCACAGACATACCGATCTATGGCACCGGCAGAGCAATCGACGCAAGCACGCGCTTCGTGCCGAAGGAGCCGTATTTCAGCGCGTACAAGAACTTCCCGAAGCCCGTCGCCGCCACGCCGCCGAGCGGCCCCGGCCTCCTCACCTTCCCGCAGACGGGCCATGCGATCCAGAGCGAGATTCGTGCCGCGTGGGAGCAACTGGGCGGCATGACGACGCTGGGACTGCCGCGCACCGCCGAGTACGCGCGGCGCGACCCGTCAGACGGTCTCTGGTACCGCACGCAGGACTTCGAGCGCGGCCGGTTGATCGTCCGCCCCGCCGCACATGGCCTGCCCGCCCATGTGGACGCCGACCTGATCGTCAACGCCGTCTTGCAGGCAAAGGGGTGGCTGGACCCGAAAACGGGCACGGCGAGCGGCCCCGCCGCCCCCGAACCAACCCCCGCGAACCCCGATACCTTCTGGTTTCCTAGCGCCGGGCACGCGGTCGCGCTCCCCTTCCGCGCGGCGTGGCAGCAGGCGGGTGGCCTCCCCTTCCTCGGCCTGCCGCGCACCGGCGTCGTGACGGAGAACGGCGTCGCCGTGCAATACTTCGAGCGCGGTCGTCTCGAACTGCACGGCGACGCCGTCTGGTTCGGCCTCGTCGGTAACGAAGCTCTGATCGCTCAGGGCTGGCTCGACGCGGGCGGTGGCCCTATCCCGAACACACCGACCGCCCGCGAGTGGGGCGGGTAGGGGACACCAAAGCGCCCATGCTATACTTGCACGAGGCAGCCACCGTCTTTATGGGATGCCCTATCTTTGTAGGTAGGGGCAGTTCGCGGACCGCCCTCTCTGAGCGGAACGTCAATGATGGTGGTGACGTATCCATGCATCGAAAGAGGGCGATTCGCTAACCGCCCCCCCACAAAGGAACAGGTGCCTATGTCCGAAGAAATAGATC
>JBPCMC010000452.1:0-13364 GCA_051002645.1 Thermomicrobiales bacterium | reverse complement strand
ATGTCTACATCCAGGCGATGCGCGAGGGGCTGGCGGAGCAGTTCGCGGCGGCGGGCGCCGTCTTCAGCACCGCGACCTGCGGCCCCTGTCTCGGCGGCTACATGGGCGTCGCCGACGAGCAGGACGTGATCGTCTCGACCACCAACCGCAACTTCCGCGGCCGCATGGGCCACGTCGAGGCACACGTCTACCTCGCCAACCCGGCCGTCGCCATCGCCTCCGCCATCACCGGCCGCATCACCGACCCGCGCGAGGTAATGGACTTGGTACCGGCTTAAGAACCTCACCCCCGGCCCCTCTCCATTGCGATGGCGAGGGGAGAGGGAAGGCTACGGAATTCGACATGAGTCCCCCCTCCCGACACGGGAGGGCGGGCGCCCTTAGGGCAGATGGGGTGGGTAAATGAGCACCGAACTGAATGGATGGGCATGGACCTTCGGGCCGAGCATCGATACGGACGTCATTATCCCGGCACATTACCTGACGGCGAACACGATGGAAGAATTGGGCAAGCACGCCCTGGAAGGGGTCGATCCGGCCTTCTCCACGAAGGTGCGCAAGGGGGACATCATCGTTGCCAAGGCGAACTTCGGCTGCGGCTCCTCGCGCGAGCACGCGCCGATGGCCCTGATGGGCGCGGGCGTCTCCTGCGTAATCGCGGAGAACTTCGCGCGCATCTTCTTCCGCAACGCGATCAACATCGGCCTGCCGGTGCTCGAATCACCGGAAGCGGCGGAGAAGGTGCAGCCGGGCGACGAGATTCACGTCGATCTGGAGACGGGCACGATTTACAATGTGACGCGCGGCGAGGAATGCCAGGCGGCGGCCTACCCGCCCGCGATCATGGAGATCATCAAGGCGGGCGGCCTGATTAACTCGATCCGCAACAAGATCGCCGCCGAGTCCGCGCGCCAGGCGGCGGAGGCGACCGCATGACCGAGTTCAACGTCCTCTGCCTGCCCGGTGACGGCATCGGCCCGGAGGTGATGGCCGAGGCGCGCAAGGTGCTGGACGCGGTCGGCGAGCGGTTCGGCCACGCCTTCACCTTCGAGGTCGGGCAAGTCGGCATCGCCGGCATCGAAGCGTACGGCACGGCAATCCGCGAGGAGGAGATGAGCCTCGCCCGCGCCAGCGACAGCATCCTCTTCGGCGCGGTCGGCGGCGCGACGCAGGACGCCCACGCCACCGTCCGCCCGGAGGACGCCATTTTCCGGCTGCGCAAGGACTTCAACCTCTACGCGAACCTCCGCCCGGTCGTCGCCTCGCCCTCGCTGATTGATGCCTCCCCGCTCAAACCGGAAGTGCTCGATGGCGTGGATATGTTGATCGTGCGCGAGTTGACGGGCGGCCTCTATTTCGGCTCGCCGAAGGAGCGGATGATCGCGCCGGACGGCCAGCGCGCCGCCGTCGATACCCTCTACTACACCGAGAGTGAAGTGCGCCGCGTCGTCCGCCTCGCCTGCGAATTGGCCCAGCAGCGGCGCGGCAAGGTGACGAGCGTGGATAAGGCGAATGTCCTGATGTCCTCCCGCCTCTGGCGCGAGGTGGCGATGGAAGTAGCGGCGGAGTTCCCTGACATTGAAATGGACCACATTCTCGTGGACGCGGCGGCAATGGCGCTCTTGCGCAACCCGCGCGCCTTCGATGTGATCGTCACCGAGAACACCTTTGGAGACATCCTGACCGACGAGGCGGCGATGCTCGCCGGATCGCTCGGCATGTTGCCCTCCGCATCGCTGAACGGCCAGCCGCCCGAACGGTCAGGCTCCCCCGCCCAACTCTTCGGCTTCTACGAGCCGATCCACGGCACCGCGCCGGACATCGCGGGTCAGGGGATCGCCAATCCGCTCGGCATGGTCCTCTCCGCCGCGATGATGCTGCGCACCTCCTTTGGCCTCGATACCGAGGCGAGCGCCGTGGAGCAGGTCGTGGACGGCTTGCTTGCTAATGGCACGCGCACCCGCGATCTCGGCGGCTCGCTCGGCACCGTCGCGATGGGCGACCGCGTCGCGGATGGCATCCGCCGCTATGAGTAACGAGTAGCGAGTAACGAGAGGGGAATCTTGCATCTCCTCGTTACTCGTTACTCGCTACTCGTTACTGGGAGACCCCGATGGCTTGTCTCGCCGCCGGCGACAGCGCGCCGGATTTCGAATTGCATACGGATCGTGGCGATGCGTGGCGGCTTTCCGCGCATCTCGGCAAGCCGCTCATCCTGATGTTCCACCGCCATTTGCAGTGACTCCCCTGTCAGGAGCATCTGTCGCAGTTGCGGCAGTCCACCGAACTGGCCGAGATGGGCGTCGGCATCGTCACGCTCTTTTTCAGCCAGGTGCGACGCCTGCCGGAGTACCGGACGCACTTCGGCATCCCGGACACCATTCCCCTCCTTGCCGATGAGGGGCGGACTGTCTACAAGGCGTACGGGATGCGCATTGGCTCGCTGCGGCAGATCTATTCACCGGAAGTGATCGCCAAATATACCCGCCTGATTCGCGGCGGCATGAAGATGAAAATGAAAACCGACGAGGACACCCGCCAACTCGGCGGCGATGTGATCGTCGGCGCGGACGGTCGGATCATCCTCGCCCACTGCTCCAAGAATCAGGCGGATCGCCCGAGCGTCGAGACATTGATTGCCGCCATCCGCGATGCACGGCAAGGGAATTTGTGAGAGCCAGCGTGCGGTATTCGATGGTCATCCGGTGGTCCGATGAAGACGACACATCTATCCTCAGCGTGCCCGAACTGTCCGGTTGCCGCACATCCCAGATAGAAAGATTGGGAGAAATCCGATTCTTATGGGGCATGCGACAATACCGATTCGTGAGTGTCGCTCGTTTGGCGCACAATGCGGCTTATCCGACAACAGACACTTTGGGGTGCGAGTGGAAGGGGGGACTGTGCAGCATGTCGAGGCATACGCCGCCGCGAGCGAGCAACACGCCTATCGGCCGCGATGGTATCGCTCACGCGGGGCGCGCCTTCTCCTCGCGTCTCTCATCCTGATCGATGTCGCCGGTCTCGCCCTCGGGTTGGTTCTGGGCCAGCGACTGATTATTGCCGATACCGCAGTCAACCTCGTTGTGGCGGCGCTCTACTTGCCGCTCGCGCGGCAGTATCTCCTCATTGTCGCGGCGGATGGCATCCGCTACCGCACGCCGGGATGGACGCTGCATGCGGCGTGGGAGGATGTGCAGGGCATCGGGAGGTGGCCGGGGCTAAATCGCTATGGAGAGGTGGGCCTATTACTGCGGGACGTGCCGCGCCAGCGACGCGTCCCGTGGACGCGCGCCCTACCGGGTTTCATCCCGCTGCGGAACAACACCGGCCCGTACTGGGAGCGCGGGCTGGTCGATGATCTGCGCCTCCATGCGCCGTGGCTGGCAGAGATCGGCGGAGGAGCATAATCGGTGGTAACACGGCGGTACGCTCAGTGGGGTGCAGTCACCGGCGTGGCGATCGGCGGAGTGATCCGCCTGATGGCGCAGAGCACCGTCGCGGGCTTCGTGGGCGGCGTTGTGACGGGGATGATTCTGTGTTGGCTCATCTATGCAATCAGTTCTCGCGCCCACTGACGCATAAAGCCGTTTAGCCGACAAGCGCGGTCACCTCGGATCCTCGTCAGGGAGAACGTAAGCAGTGAGTGAGAATGCATTGACACCGCAGCAGGAAACCTACCTGACTACCCTCGGTCACGCCTTCCTGATCGGCACTGCCATCGCGAAAGGAAGCGCGCCGGAGGAAATCTCCGATGCGCTCAAAGCGGGTCAGCACGACAACTGGTACACGGTCGGGACGATGGCCGGGATGAAGCGCGAGGACACGATCCGGGCAGTCGAGACACTCGTCGCGGAGGGGTACATCGTGATTGACACGCCGCAGACGATGGTGCGACTGCGGCCACGGGGTGCGGTGTGGTACATCACCCAGGTGTGGGGGATCGCATGGAATCCGGCGGGCGCGGAAGGCGAATCACGCTAAATAGAGTTATGATAGGCGTGAAGGAGATCAATGCCGCGCAAAATTCGCCAACTCAAAGCCGATCTCCAGCGTGTCGGATGCGTGATGCGGCCCGGAAAGGGAAGCCACACCGTGTGGGAGCACCCGCTGCTGACCGACAAGATCGTGTTGTCGGGGCAAGATGGTGACGATGCAAAGCCGTATCAGGAGAAGGACGTACGCGCCTTCCTCATTGCCCTGTTCCGGGCTCAGGAGCGTTCACGGTGAGTAAGAATGAGGACCGCTACTCGATGGTGATTGAATGGTCCGATGAAGACGAAGCGTACATCGTAACCGTTCCAGAATTGCCTGGTTGCCGGACGCACGGCTCAACATACGAAGAGGCGGTCAGACAGGGACAAGATGCGATTATCAGTTGGCTTGACGCACAGCATGCAAGTGGTCGCCCGATTCCCGCGCCGCATGTCTTCGCACAGACCGAGCACTGAGACAGGTTTCGCGAATCCGAAGGCAATTGAAAAACGGCGAGGGCAATCCCCGCCGTTTCTTGCTGTCTGCTCTCTGGTATTGGTCGTCTGCTAGAAGTGGACGATCACCGTCGTACCGAGCGGCGCCCACTGATAGAGGACGGCGACCTGCGCGACCGGGGAGTTGACGCAGCCGTGGCTACCGCCCAACTGCGTGCCAGGGCCGTAGACCGCGCGCCACGGCGCGCCGTGGATGGCGTAGCCGCCGCCCGCGAAGTACATCGTCCACGGGACGTGCTGGATGTCGTACGCGCTCGGCAGGCCGATGTCGCCCTTCATTCGCTCATCCTTGACCTTCGAGAATATCTGGAAGACGCCCGTCGGGGTGTCGTGGCCCGGCTCGCCGGACGTGACGTCGAACTGCTGGATGACCGCATTCCCCTCGTACGCCATCAGGTGCTGCGTCTTCAGGTTCACGTCGATCCACTTCGGCCAGATGCTCGCGCTGTAATCCATCGCGCCGCCGTCCTTCGGCACCGGGTTGACGGTGAGGTCGAGCGACTGCGCGAATTCTTTGCCGACGTCGCCGAGGCGGACGGTATCTTGCCCGTTGGCACCCTTGGCGAGTTCGAAGCGGGCGCGCTCGAAGTACTGGACGGTCGTCACTTCCTTGTTCGAGCCGACCGCCTCGCGCGTCGGCTCGGAGAGCGGGAAGCCGAAGACGCCGAGGTCGCCGTTCTGCTCCCAGTAGGTGGCGAAGAGGCCGGTGACGCTATGCCCGGTCTGCGGGAAGAAGTGACGGCCCGCGCGGTCCGGCCCGATCTCATCGCGGGAGAGCGGCATGAACGGCGAATCGTGGCGACCGAGGACCGCCTCCGCGCCGAGCCGCCCGAAGGAGATGCCGATAGCCGGGGTGTATTCGACAACGCCGCGCTCGAAAAACTGCTTGGTCGTCTTGCCGTCCTTCACCTCTTCGGTGATCGGGTTGCCGATCCGGTCCGCGCCGCCGTTCTCGTGCCAGAATTCGAGGAAGTCGCCATTGACGTTATGCCCGGTCGCGGAGAAGTAGACGATGCTCGGCCCCGCCATCGGCGATGCCGCGCTGACGGTAATCGGCGCGATCAGCGTCACCGCCAGCAACGCGGCGATCGTCAGGGCAAGCGCCCGCCCGGTCGTTCGCAGTTTCAATTGGGGATTGCGCCAGATGGTCACGCCCGTTCCTCCTCAGCAGCCACTATGCACAGCGAGAATGCGCGTTATGTTCCGTTGTTAGAACGATCAGAAGCCCCATTCGGTTGCAGAATTTCGCTCAACTGCGATCCATCGTTCGTCCATGGACAGAATACGCGAACGCCACCCTGAGAACAAGGATTCCAGCGGGGATATTCCTCGCCGGGCACCGCAACCTCAGCCCACAGTCCGCTCATGTAAGCGATGTGCCAGCGCGCGCAATTCCTCGCGCGGTTTGAGCACGGCGAGCCACCGCGCGGGGATCGCGGCCACCCCTTCGCGCGCGCCCGCCAGTGCGCCCGTCACCGCACCGCTGGTGTCCGCGTCGTCGCCGACGTTGACCGCCGCGATGACCGCCTCCTCGAAGGTCGGGTGATGTGTCAGCGCCCAGAGCGCCACCTGCATCGTATGTAGCGCGTAGCCCGTTCCGCGCACTTCATCCGCGCCGAGGAGCGGGATGACGCGCACCGCCTGGGCGACGGCCCGTTCCTCGATCACGGCAGCGATGCGTTCGAGGAAATCCGGCTGCTGCCCATTGAGCAGCAACTCGCGGAGCGCCACATTGACCGCGACCGCCGCCCACTGCGCCAGCGGGTCCGCGTGCGTGATGGCGGAGGAGCGGCGAGTATCGGCGATCAGGCGGTCGAGATCGCGGTAGCGGAAGAGGCCGACGGGCGCACATCGCATGACGCCCCCGTTGCCGATCCCCTGCCCGCCCGCCTCGCGGTAGGTCCGCTCGCCCGCCTCCTGCCACGGCAGTCCCCGGTCGAGATACATCAAGGCACGCCGCGTCGTCGTGCCGATGTCCTTTGGGTCGGAATGCAGCCAATCGACGAAGCGGCGGGCGATGTCGTCGCCGTCCACGCTGCCGGTCGCGACGATGCTCTCGGCGATGCAGGTCGCCATCTGCGTGTCGTCCGTCACCTCGCCGGGTGCGAGGTGCAACCAGCCGCCGCCGACGATGTCGCGCAGTTGCCCGTAGCGGGCGCGCACCTCATCGCGCGAGAGGAATTCGAGCGTCGCGCCGAGCGCATCCCCACAGGCGAGGCCGAGGATGCACCCCTCGAACTGCTCCGGCGATACGGTCTGTTGGCTCTCCATAGCAACCCCCGAAGTACGAAGGACTGAGGACTGCGGGTGCCCTTTGGGCGGCATGAGGACTGAGTTGGGATACTCCCGGCTACTGAGCCCTACCGCATTCTCCGTGCAATCCCCCGATGCGTCTATGGTTAGACATCACCTTCGGGTAGATTCTTATCGTCTCATTGCCTCGGTGTCGGCGCCTTCCCAGGAGTCCCGTTGCCATTCCCCACTCCCGGTCGCGGTGGTGGGATTGGATTCGTTAAACCTCCCACGGTCGGCCCGCCCCGGCTCGATGGCGGCGTGGTGACGATCGCGTACTCGTATGCGCCGATGTCGCAGTGCGCCCCTTGCGGTCGGCGGATGCCTCGCTGATCGAGGCCGGCGACCGGCGTGGCGCCGCAGTACGTATCGTCCCCGGCGTCGAGCGCGGCGCTGCCCGGACCGATCCCGCGCGTCTTGGTCGGGCCGCCGTAGTTGCCGAGCGGCGTCAGTTTCGGATCGCCGACAATGAAGGGCGTATTTCCGCAGCCGGTATTAGGATTGAATTGGAGATTGTGTCCCCCGTTCGTGATCGTCCCACTACAGTTGCCGCCTGCGCCGTTGTTCGAGATGATTGTGTTGACCACCTGCGCGGAATCGCCGCTGTAGATACCGCCCCCAAAAGCACTTCCTGGCGCGCCGTGGGTACCGCCGCCGACACCGCCGATGCCACCGACCGCGCTGTTGCCATCGATTGTCACATTCGTCACGCTGGTATCTGGCACGGAAGTGCTAATCGCGCCGCCCTCAGTAAAGCCACCCACGCCCCCACTTCCCATCACGTTGCCGCTGCCGCCGCCATTGCCGCCTCTGCCACCTGTAGTATTGTTCGATACAAAGGTACTATTACTGACATATGGGATATTTTGTGAGCTAAATAATAGCACAGCACCACCGAGACCACCTCCACCAGCGCCGCCGGCGCCACCCGAGAAAGGCCCGAGGGCGCCGGTGCCGCCGGTGCCGCCGACCGCGCTGTTGCTGACAAACGTGCTGCCGCTGATCGCCACCACGACTCCGCCCTCGAAATAGATCGCGCCACCTCCTGTCTGGCCTCCGGGCGCGCCCGGTCCGGGTAGGGATCCGCTGGGATCGCCATTGCCTCCGGGGCCGCCGATGGCGGTATTACCCGTGAAGGTGCTGTCCGACACAGCAGTGAGGGTGCTCGAGTTGGCGATCTCAATCGCGCCGCCATACGCGCCGCCTCCATTCTTGCCTACATCACCGTCGCCCCCCTGAGCGCTATTGTTCGTAAAGGTACTCCGGTTTACCTCAAGGGTATCGTTGGTAACGATTGCGCCTCCCATGCCGCTACCGCCAGCGGTCCCACTTCCTGAATAGCCGATGTCGAGATTGTGGAAGAAGGCGCAGTTATTCACGACGACCGTGGTACTTAAATCCACAAACAGCGCGCCGCCATGTACGAGGCTCGGTGTGAATCGCAGCCCATTGGCAAGCGTCAGGCCGTTCAACGTCACGGATGCATGGATTGCTGCGAAGATACCGTCCGCGATGACGCCGCCATCGATCGTCGTCACCCCTGCCCCGGCGCCATTGATCGTCATATCTTTGTAAAGGTCCAGGTCGCCCGTTGTGTCACCGTCTGACCCGCTCGGTGGGATCGTCAATTTGTAGAGCCCGGCCGGTACCGAGATCACCGTCCCCGCGTGCGAGTTCGCATAGACCACCGCATCGCGCAGCGAGCAGCTCCCGGTTCCCGTGCCGGCGCACCCACCGGAGTCGTAGGTATCTGCGGTCTTATTGACAAGAACGGAGGAGGCCCGCACCTGCGCGGCAGGCATGGTGGCGAGCAGCGGGCCGAGCAGAATCGCGATGAGGGCAAGACCGAGCCGACGAGTGATGTGGTGAATCGCGAGCATGGCATACCTCCTAACCCTGTGACGCAGCGGCAGATGAGACACCTCCATGCTACCGGCACGGCGCGCTCGACACTACGCACAACCGGCAGGAGAACCCACACAAACATAGGCAAGAATCACTCGGGCGGCATCCGCGTTGACACTACCGAACCGCTACGGCATCATGCGCGCATCGTTCGCGGGGAACCGGCACGGCAGCGGACCGGGAATTTGTCTGACGCGCATCGTTTCAGGAAAGGATACGGCACACGCTTCATGGTCACACAGCCGCCGGGCACGCCCGAGAACGACGCCGACCGGGAAACGAAGGTTTCCGGCGAGACGCCCGCGCCGCCGGACGCCCTCCTCGGCGGGAAGTACCGGGTCGAGCGGGTGATCGGCGAGGGCGCCTTCGGGCGCGTCTACCTCGCGACGGATACCCGCCTGCGCCGCGCCATGGCGATCAAGGAGTTGCTGGCGACGCGCAACGCGACCGACCCGGAGATCTTCCAGCGCTACCTCGACCGCTTCGAGCGGGAGGCGCGGGCGGGCGGCGCGATCACCAACCCGAATGTCGTCACCGTCTACGAACTGGAGATCGACAGCAACCAGAATACCTATCTCGTGATGGAATATGTGGACGGCACGAACCTGGCCGCGCTGCTCAATCAGGTGGGCAATCTGCCGATCGAGCGCGTCGTGGCGATCGCCCTCGACATCGCGCGCGGGCTGGAGGTCGTCCACGAGGCGGATGTCGTGCATCGCGATTTGAAGCCCGCGAACATCATGATCTCGCGGCGCGGCGGGGCGAAACTGGGCGACTTCGGCATCGCCCAGGTCGGCACTGAGAGCCAGCGCACGCAGGTCGTCATCGGGCACCCCGGCACGCCCTTGTATATGAGCCCGGAGCAGGCGAGCGGCTTCGGCTACATCGACGGCCGCTCCGATCTCTACAGCCTCGGCCTCGTCATCTACGAGATGCTCGTCGGCGAGCCCTATGCGCGCCGTCGCGTGCCCCTCGCGCAAGCCCGGCCGGAGACGCCGCCCGCACTGATCGCCATTGTCGAGAAGTTGATCCAGAAGGACCCCGACCAGCGCTACCAGAGCGCGGGCGATCTCATCATGGACCTCGCGCGGCTCTCGACCGCGCCGCAACGGGCGACGACGGCGGACGCCTATGCCATCCCCACTCCGGCGCCGGGACCGTACCCGCCCGGCCCACCGTCGCAGCCCGGTGCCTATCCCGGCGCGGTATCGGGGGTGCCGAGCGCGTACGGCGGCGTGCCATCGCAACCGGCGGGTGCGCCTGCCGGGTATGGCGGCCCGCCGAGCGGCCAGCCCGGCCCGTACGGGCCACCGTCGCAAGGGCAACCGGGCATCTACGGCGCGCCGACCAGCGGGCTGCCGCCACAGTCGCCTTACGGCACGCAGCCGCTCGGTTATGCGCAGCAGCCCCCGCCCATCCCGCCACAAAAACGGGGCGGCTTCCCGCCACTCGCCATCGCCGGCATTATCGCGTCAGTGCTGATCGTCGCCATCGCGGGGATCGCGCTCGCCGCGTCGCGCGGTGGAGGATCGTCCGCGACCGCCACGCCGCCGGTCAGCACGCAGGTGGCGAGCGCCGCGACCGCGACGACAATCACGACCACGGTAGTCGGGAGCGCGCCGACCGCGAACGCGACACCGGCGGCGAGCGCAACGCTAGCGGCGAGCGCGACATCGACAACCAGCGCCCGGCCTGCGGGGACACCGACCGGCGGTGCGAGCACTGGGACGGCCCCGCCGGCGACGGTCGCACGCGGTTCGACGACGCCGCTGACCGGGTTCGGGACGGCGCGCGCGACGACGGGCGGCGCGACTCCTTTCCCGACCGCCTCTAACCAGGTGAAACTGGCGGCGGGCAAGCCGCTGCCGACCAATGGCGGGCCGAACGTCTACGTCGATACCCAGAATCGCTACACCGTGCAGTACCCCGCCGACTGGTCCCTCGCTCCCGGCGACGCCAACACCGATGTGCAGTTCACCTTTCAGGGCAACCAGATCGCGGGAGTGACGACCTCCGACCTCAATGGGGACCCGAAGCCGACCGCGCAGCAACTGGCCGATCAGGTCTTCAGCACCTTCGGGAAGCAGTTGACGAACTTCAAGATGACCGATTCGTCTCAGGTGAAAGTCGCAGGGCAGGACGGCGTGCGGATGCTCTACACCTTCACGGACAAGGCGAATACCGTGACGCTCGGCGGCTACCTGCTCACCTATTCGACCGATCAGACGGTCATCCTCTTCAGCGGCTACGCCGCGAAGGATCAGTTCGACGCGCGCGTGCCAACCTTCGATAGCGTGGCGGGCTCGTTCACGCCGGGCGCCGCGCTCGACAACACCTACACGGACCCGCAGAATCGCTTCAGCTTCGACTACCCCGGCAATTGGGCGGAGAAGAAGCCGAGTTCGACCGCCGTCGCGGCCCTCGTCGCGCCGTCAGCCGGGACGCCCAGCTTCAACGTCGTCATCGAGAGCAGCAAGACACTGACGCTCCAACAGTACTACGACGCGAACTTCAAAACGATCACCGACCCGTCATCCGGCTTCAAGGCGTACAAGAAGGTCAGCGAGAGCGACCTGACGATCTCCGGTCAGCCCGCGAAGCTGCAGGTCTACACCGCCGATCTCGGCGGCAACGGCACGATCTACGAACTGCATCAGTGGTACATCGTCGCCAACGGCCAGGGGTACGTCCTCACCTATTCGGTACTCGCGGACAAGGCGAAGGATTTCGCGGGCCTCGGGTCGATCATCGCCGACTCATTTACTCTCTCATAGCGGGCAGAAAACAGTGAGCAGTGGGCAGTGGACAGTGGGCAGCGAGCACACAACATGCTAGTGCTCGCCGCGTGGCAGAAGAGATGCAATAGGACATGTGGGCGGGGCCAACGGAGCGGAACGTGTCGACACAGATAGGCGAGTGCGAATACATGGCAATCCTTCTCTATTCAGCATCACGCGCGCGCGCACGGCTCGCAGACCACTGTCCCCTGCTCACTGCTCACTGCTCACTGCTCACTTCGGTGTACACCAATGGATGACATGCTCTGGTTCAAGGATGCAATCTTCTACGAGGTGCCCGTCCGCTCGTTCTACGACAGTACGAACGACGGCAGCGGCGACTTCAGCGGTCTCAAGGAAAAACTCTCCTACATCCGCGGGCTCGGCGTGGATTGCATCTGGCTCCTGCCGTTTTATCCGTCCCCGCTGAAGGATGACGGATACGACATCGCCGATTTCTACGAAGTACACCCGGATTACGGCACGCTGGACGATTTCAAGGCGTTCCTCGACCGCGCGCACGAGCTCGGCATGCGCGTGATCGCGGACGTCGTCCTCAACCATACCTCGGATCAGCATCCGTGGTTCCAGGAGGCGCGCAAGTCCCCCGACTCGCCATACCGCGACTATTACGTCTGGAGCGACGACCCGAGCCTCTACAAGGACGCGCGGATCATCTTCACGGACACGGAAATCTCGAACTGGACCTTCGACCCGGTGGCGGGCCAATACTACTGGCATCGCTTCTTCGCCAACCAGCCGGACCTCAACTATGAGAGCCAGGCCGTCCAGCAGGCGATGCTCGATGTGATGTCCTACTGGCTCGACCTCGGCCTCGACGGCTTTCGCTGCGACGCCGTCCCCTACCTCTACGAGCAGGACGGGACGAACTGCGAGAATCTGCCCGCGACGCACGCCTATTTGAAGCGTGTCCGCACCTACATCGACGAGCATTACCCCGGCAGAATCCTCCTCGCGGAGGCGAACCAGTGGCCCGCCGATGTCTGCGCCTATTTCGGCAACGGCGACGAGTTCCACATGGCCTTCCACTTCCCGCTCATGCCGCGCATCTTCATGGCGATCCGCCGCGAGGAGCGCATGCCGATCGTCGAGATTATGGAGCAGACGCCGCCGATCCCCGAACTCTGCCAGTGGGGCATGTTCCTGCGCAACCACGACGAACTGACGCTCGAAATGGTGACCGACGCCGAGCGGGACTACATGTACTACGAGTATGCCAAAGACCCGCGCATGAAGATCAATATCGGCATCCGCCGCCGCCTCGCGCCGCTCGCCGAGAACGGCCGCCGCCAGATCGAACTGCTCAATAGTATTCTGCTTTCGATGCCGGGCAGCCCGATCCTCTACTACGGCGACGAGATCGGCATGGGCGACAACTACTACCTCGGCGACCGGAACGGCGTGCGTACGCCGATGCAGTGGTCCAGCGACCGCAACGCGGGCTTCTCGCGCACGGACCCGGCGCGCCTCTATAGCCCGGTGATTATGGACCCCGTCTACGGCTACCAGTCGATCAATGTGGAGGCGCAGCAGCGCACGCCGACCTCGCTCCTGAACTGGATCAAGCGACTGATCGGCGTGCGCAAGAAGTACCCGGCGTTCGGGCGCGGCTCGCTGGAATTCCTCGGCGGCGGCAATGCCAAAGTGCTTGCCTACATCCGGCAATACGAGGGGCAGACCTTGCTCGTCGTCCTCAACCTCTCGCGCTATGTCCAGTGGACGGAGATCGACCTGAGTCGCTTCGCCGGGATGCAGCCGGTCGAGTTGATCGGCGAAATCCGCTTCCCAGTGATTGCGGAGCACCCCTACATGTTCACCCTCGGCCCGCATACCTTCTACTGGTTCCGGCTGGAATCCGGCGGATAACACAGTTTACGGG
>JBPCMC010000451.1:0-5198 GCA_051002645.1 Thermomicrobiales bacterium | reverse complement strand
CCGAACTGCTTGAGGAGGGCGCGCACTTCCGCACGGGTCGAGCCGCTGCCGTTGGCGATGCGCTGCTGGCGGCTGTAGTTGAGGATTTCCGGGTGCCGCCGCTCCTCGCGCGTCATGCTGCGGATGATCGCCTCGACGCGCCCGATCTCCTTATCATCGACTTGCGCCTGCAACTCTTTCAGTTGCGAGCCGATACCGGGGAGCATCTTCAAAATCTCCCCCATCGGGCCGAGTTTCTTCACCTGCTGCATCTGGGCGAGGAAGTCTTCCAGGTTGAACGAGCCCTCGAGCAGCTTGTCCTGCATCTCGGCCGCTTCGTCCTGATCGAAGTTCTGCTGCGCCTTCTCGATCAGCGAGAGCATGTCGCCCATGCCGAGGATGCGCGAGGCCATCCGCTCCGGGTAGAAGGGGTCGAGTTGGTCCACCCGCTCGCCGACGCCGACGAACTTGATCGGCACGCCCGTCACTTCGCGGATCGAGAGCGCCGCGCCGCCGCGCGCGTCGCCGTCCACCTTCGTGAGGATGCGGCCCGTCAGTCCGACGCGCTCATTGACGGTCTGCGCCACCTCAACCGCCGCCTGGCCGGTCATCGCATCCGCGACGAGCAGCGTCTCAATTGGGTGGACGGCGTCGCGGATCTGCACCAGTTCGTCCATCATCGCGTCGTCGATCTGCAAGCGGCCGGCGGTGTCGATGATGACGACCTGTGTGCCGCGCGCCCGTGCGGCGGCGAGGGCATTCTGGACGATCTGGAGCGGGCGGACGCGCGTCCCTTCCTCATGCACCGGCACGCCGACTTGCTGGCCGAGCGTCACCAGTTGCGTGACGGCGGCGGGGCGGTAGATGTCCGCCGCGACGAGCATCGCGGAGATCTCCTGCTTCTGTAGGTGGAGGGCGAGTTTCGCGGCGTGCGTCGTCTTGCCGGAACCTTGCAGGCCGACGAGCATGATGATCGTCGGCGGGGCGGTCGCCATTGTCAGCGGCACGCGCTCGCGGCCAAGCAGTTCGATCAGCGCGTCGTTGACGAGCGAGATGATCGCCTGGGCCGGGTTGAGGCCGCGCTGCGCCTCCGCGCCGACCAGCGCGACGACCTGCTCGCGCAAGCGGGCGACAAACGCCTTCACGACGCCGAGATTGACATCGGCTTCGATCAGCGCGATACGCACCTCGCGCATCGCCTGCGAGACGTCGTCTTCGGTGATCCGCGTGCGGCTGCCGAGGCGCTGGAAGACGCCCTGCAATCGGTCGCTCAGTGATTCAAACATCGGTGATCGCTTCCCCTATCTGCACGGAAACAGACGACGAAAAAGCCGCCGCCCGCGTATTGTACTCCGTTCCGCGCGTTCCTGCCCATCGACGCCAATGGGAGGGATGCGTCTCAACCCCGGTGGTTCGCACCTGCACCACCAGATGTGTATCATCAGTCGCGAGGACGATTCGACTTCGTACGCCCACTTGATTAGAGCAGCTTCGAGGGCGTGGTTTCGGCGAAGTACAACACTGCATCGAACAGGCTCGGCAACGAGGCGGCACTGAAGAAGCGCTCCGGTTTTGCATCCTCGTACACCGCGCCGATGCTGCGGTACGGGTGTGGGCCGCGTACCCACACCGCCGCAGCGCTGTCGCCTTCACTCTGCCGCAGATCAATTACTATGCGCGGCTCCCCCGCCCCTTGCCACGCCGTCTCGTAACTGTCGGGCGGCGGCACACTCGCCTTCTTCGGGCCGAGCGCGTAGTAGCGCATGTTCGTCGTGTCCTGCCCTACGGCATTGAATAACCCTGCGCCGAACTCGAACCCAAAGACCCGCATGTCGCTCCCGTACCGCTCCCGCAGATACGAGCCCATGCTCCGAAAGTTCGGGTCCGTACCCGTATTGACGTGCCCGTTGTGCGCCCAGAGGACGATTTTCGCACCCGGTTCCGCTTGCTCCAGCAGCCACTCCGCGTTCTCCGCCATATACCGATCCCGCACACCCCCGTCGCCTGCCCCTTTGAGTTCCTCCGCCTGCATGACGATCCGTGCTGCCCGCAGTCCCTGCGCATACGTCTGCGGTGAGGACGCCTGCTCGTATGCCGTCTTGTGCGTGTCGAGATCGGCGTAGACTACCCCGATGTTCGCCCGACACCGCGCCTGCACGTCCGCGTCCGCTTTGATATAGCCAAACGAGTCCTGATACGGGCGGAACGGTTCGTAGAGCGCGGTGGCGCGGTCTGCGGCGGCGGGGTCCACAGTGTGCAGATAGGCGATCACGTCGTCCATCGCCGTGCGCGGAAACTGCATGTCGAAGCCGAGGAAACGAACAGCGGGGGCGCTGCCGCGCCGGTCGTTGTAGGCGCGCATCCAGTGGACCATGTCGAGCATTTCTTGTGTGTTCCACGGCCAGAGGTTCAGCCCTTTGAGCAGCGCGGCGGGGTCACCGTCGCCGCCGTGGACATAGTCATTGAGGCGGTTCGCCTCGGGCCAGTCCGCCTCCATCGCGAAGGTCGTGAATCCCATCTCGGTGACGAGATAGCGTAAGAGGCGATGCTTCATTATTTGAAACTCATGCGTGCCGTGGGTATCCTCGCCGAGCGCGACGATCCGGGCGTCGCCGATAATTCTTCGGAAGGGTTCAAGATCGGCGGCATCGGCGGCGGGATCGGTGGTCGCGAACGATGCGGCGTTCGCGCGCAGCCAGGCAGCAAGCTCAAGAGGAGGCAGTTCGGTGCTCGGCGTGGCAATCGCGGTGGGCGTCGATGGCGCGGCGACGGTCGGCGGTGGGGCGATGGCGGACGGTGTGGCGGCGGTCATCGGTGTGGCTGTCGCAGCAAGCGTGGGGGTGCCAACGACGGATGGCGCTGCGGTCGTGGAAGACACCGGGGCGGATGGAACCGTCCGCGACCCGCCACATGCGGCGAGGAGGCTCGCCGCAGCACCGGAGGCGATGCCGATCAATCGGCGACGGGGCAATGGTGTCTGAGAGAAGACCATCTCCGACTCCTGCGCTGCGGCGAATGACTGGTAGTTTGTCTCTTCACCTTTCTTACCGCAGGGGCGGTTGATAGTCAACGATCCTCGCGAGCGGATGCGTCTCAACGTCGATCGGTCGAGGCAGCGGGGAGTTACCCTGTGCTCGCGCAGGCTTTCAGCCTGCGCTACCGGGGTTATGCGCCGCGTGTGCCGTACTCGTCGTCGCCGAAGAGGGCATCGACGAAGCGGCGGGCGTCGAACTCGATCAGGTCGTCCGCCTGCTCGCCGACACCGACATAAGAGATCGGGATGCCGAGGGCGCGCACGATGGCGAAGGCGATGCCGCCCTTCGCGGTGCCGTCCAACTTGGCGAGCGCGATCTCCGTCACATCGACGCGCTCGGTGAAGACGCGCGCCTGGTGCAGGCCGTTCTGCCCGGTATTCGCGTCGATGACGAGCAGCGTCTCCTGCGGCGCGTCGGGTACGGTCTTCTTCATGATGCCGCGCACCTTCTCCAGTTCGCGCATCAAGGGTTCTTTGTTCTCCAGACGGCCCGCCGTATCGACGATGAGAATGTCCATCTCGCGGGTGTGCGCCGCTGCCATCGCATCGAAGACGACCGCGCCGGGGTCGCCGCCCTGCTTGGTGGCGATCACCGGCACGCCGCCGAGCCGTTCGGCGCTCCACGTCTGCAACTGCTCAATCGCCGCCGCGCGGAAGGTATCGCCCGCCGCGATCATCACCTTGCGCCCGGCGCTCTTGTGCAGGTACGCGAGTTTGCCGATCGTCGTCGTCTTCCCCGCGCCGTTGACGCCGACGACCATCATCACCCACGGCACACCGCGCTGGAAGACCTTCACGGTGCGCTCGCGCTTCGTGTCTTCGAGCAGATAGACCATCGCGCCCTTCAGATGCTCCTTCGCCTCCCTGGGGTCGCGGATGCCGTTCTGTCGGACATGGGCGCGCAGATCGCTGATCAGCATGTTCGTCGTCTCGACGCCGACATCGGAGCCGATCAGCGCCGCTTCAAGGTCCTCGTACAGTTCTTCGTCAACAGTTGATCGCTCGAAAAGGGAACTGAAGAGGTTGGTGCGTCGCGTCTTGGTGAGCGCGACCTCTTGTTTCTGCTGTTCTTCTTGTGGCGTGCGCCCAAACAGGCGGCGGAAAATCACGATTCGTCGCTCCTTGATAGTGATCCGGTTGGGGGCACGCAGTCGCGGCCCACGAAACATTGTCGCATACTGGTTCGTGATGCGTCGGCGGGACGTGAAGGAGGCGAAACGATGCGACTGGCGGAACTGACCTGGCCCGAAGCGCGGGAGGCATTCGCGGCGGGGGCGGTGGCGATTCTCCCGGTCGGTGCGACCGAGGCGCACGGCCCGCACCTGCCGCTCGACACGGACGTGCAAATCGCCGTCGGCACGGCGGATCGCACCGCCGCGCGGCTGGCGGCAGAGGGTACGCTGTCGCTCGTCCTGCCGCCGCTGGCCTATGGCGTCTCATTCGTCGGCACCTCCTTCGCGGGCACGCTGCCGGTTAGCGTGGAGACGATGACGGCGGTCGTCCGTGATGTGCTCGCCGGGTTGGATCGCTACGGCTGCACGGCGGCGGTCATCGTCAACAGCCATCTCGAACCCGCGCACGCGGAGGCGTTGAACGCCGGGATCGCGCGGGCGGAGGCGGCCACGGGTAACAGGATGCGCGCCGTCTTCCCCGATCTGCGCGATGTGCGCTGGTCGGCATACCTCTCCGAGGAGTTTCGTCGCGGCGCGCGCCATGCGGGCGCATACGAGACATCCTTGATGCTCGTCGAAGCGCCGGAGGATGTGCGCGAAAGCGAGCGGCAGGCGCTCCCGCCCGTCTGGATCGACCTTCCCGGCAAACTGCGCGCCGGTGCGAAGACCTTTGCCGAAGCAGGCGCGGCGCTCGGCTACTTCGGTGATCCGGCGACCGCGACGGTCGCCGAGGGCGAGGCGATGTTCGACGCGCTCGCCACGATCTATGTCACGGCGTTGCGCGAGCGGTTGGCGCGACCGCCAGCCGTGTAACGGCGCTACTTCGGCGTTGGTTGCCAGCGCAGCACTTTCGGGTCCCGCGCGTACCACTCGACGAAGCCGCAAGTGGTGCAGACGAGGGCGAAGAGCGTCGTCCCCTCGATGCGTTTGTACGAGCGGCGGGCGGCGGGGGTGGCGCGGTCGAGCGCGCTCTCGGCGCGGACCAGATCGACCTTCTCCGCCTCGCGCACATT
>JBPCMC010000450.1:0-14675 GCA_051002645.1 Thermomicrobiales bacterium | reverse complement strand
CGCTGGCCGCCGTCGCGCTCTCGACGACCACCCTGCGGATCGGCACATTGACGCTCGATAACGACTTCCGGCACCCGGCATTGGTGGCCGGCGATGCCGCCACGCTCGATCTTCTCTCCGACGGGCGTTTTGAACTCGGCCTTGGCGCGGGGTGGATGCAGATGGACTACGATCGCGCCGGTATCCCCTTCGATCCGCCAGCGATGCGGGTGGACCGTCTGATCGAGAGCGTGCGAATCATACGGTCGTTGTTCGGCCAGACGCCGATGACATTCTCCGGCGAGCATTACACGATCGCCGATCTTCCGGGGTTCCCGACGCCGGTGCAGCGCCCGCATCCGCCGATCCTGATCGGCGCCGGTGGCAGGAGGATGGCGGCCTTCGCGGCCCGCGAAGCGGATATCGTCAGTCTCGTTGCGCGCCTCTCCGCGCCCAATACCCTCTCCCTCGCCGATCTCTCGCCAGCGATTGTCGATGAGAAAATTGCCTGGGTGCGCGAGGCGGCGGGGGAACGGTTTGACGCGCTCGAATTGCATATCCTCATTCAACGAGTGATTGTCACCGATGACCGGGACGGGGCGGCGGCATCGCTCGGCGCGGATTGGGGAATCCCTGTCGATGTCGCGCTCGCCTCGCCGTACCTGCTGATCGGCACGGTGGAGGAGATTGCCGACGCGGTGCGCGCCCATCGAGAGCGATTCGGGTTCTCGTATCTGACGGTCTTCGAGCGAGATATGGACGTGTTCGCCCCGGTGGTCGCTCGCCTTGCCGGGAAATGAATGGAAAGGGAAAAGCGTCATGCCGGATGTGCCAATCGTCGATGCGCATGTCCATCTCTGGGACCCGACGGCCTTTCGGATGCCGTGGCTGGACGGTAACAAGCGGCTGAACATGCCCTACGGTCTCGCGGAGTACCGGGAGCAAACGGCGGGGCTGCCGATCGAGGCGCTCGTCTATCTCCAGGTCGAAGTCGCGCCCGCCTATGGCCTGCTCGAAGCGCAGTGGGCGGCGGAGCGCGCGGCGGAGGATGACCGGCTGAAGGCGATCATCGCCTGGGCGCCGTTGGAGGATGGCGCGCCGTGTTGCACCTACCTCGATGCGCTCGTGCAGGTCTCGCCGCTCGTCAGGGGGGTGCGGCGCGTCACGCAATTTGAGGCGGACATCGCATTCACGAGTCGCCCCGGCTTCGTCGAGGCGACGCGGATGCTGCCGGAGCACGGCCTGTCGTGCGATATCTGCATCCACCACCCGCAGTTGCCGAGCGCTATCGCCCTCGTGCGCGCCTGCCCGGAGACGCAGTTCGTGCTCGACCATATCGCGAAGCCAGACATCAAGGGGCATCTCATCGAGCCGTGGCGACGGCAGATGGCGGAACTGGCAGCGTTGCCGAACGTTTGCTGCAAGATCAGCGGCATGACCACCGAGGCGGACCACAACCATTGGACGCCGGACGACCTCGCGCCCTACCTCGCGCATGTGCTCGCGGTCTTCGGGGAGGATCGCGTGCTCTACGGCGGCGACTGGCCCGTCGTCCTCGACGCCGCGCCCTACCGCCGCTGGGCCGACACGCTCGATGCCCTCACCGCCCATCTCTCTCCCGAGGCGAAGCGCAAACTCTGGGGCGAGAACGCGCGGCGATTCTACCGGATCGAGTAGCCAGATGCCAGAAAGGGCACCCACCCCACTGGCATCTGGCATCTGGCATCTGGTTTCTGACTACTGCACCGCCTTGATCGTGTTGATCCAGAGCGGCGAGGTGCGGTGCCAGTAGCAGGAGTTGATGTACGGGTTCTCCTCCGACGGCCAGCCTGTCCAGTAGGTCGTGTTGGTCGGGATGCGGTGGAACCACTGCACGAGGCCGACGTCCGGCATTGCCTTGATCCAGATATCCATCGCCTGCCGGAAGAGCGGGAGCACCTTCGGATCGTCGCCGCTGAGCGCGCCGATCTGGTCCACGAGTTTGTCATAGTCCGCGTTTACCCAACGGTACGGGTAGGTCGCCTGTTGTCCGGTAGGCTTGGAGTAGCGGCTATGGTAGAGATTCAGGGTGTCGTAGGGGTCGCGCACGCTGCCGCCATGCCCCTGCATGAAGGCGTCGATATTCCCGGTGCCGACATCCTGCCCGTAGGACGGCCCCTGGATGAGTTTGAATGAGGCGTCGAAGCCGCCGACCCGCAGTTGCTGGCTAACAATCGGCGCGATGTCCTGGAAGAGGTTGCTCGGGCAACTGATGACGAGCGAGACGGTCTTGCCGTCCTTCGTCCAGAGCTTGTCGCCGTTCTTCGTGTATCCCTTGCGTTGCATGATCTCGGCGGTCTTGTTCACATCGAAGGTGTTGATCGGCGCGGCCAGATCGTCGACGGTCGTGAGGAATTTTTGCAGGGCGGGGAACTTCGGGAAGGGCAGGAGCGTGATCTCGCCCGCGCCCTTGTAACCGAGCGAGACAAGTTGGTCGCGGTTGATCGAGTAGGAGATCGCCCAGCGGATTTCGGGGTCGTCAAATGGCGGCTTCATGTCGTTGAAGCCGAGGCTGACCGGCCACCAGTCGCGGTAGCCATAGGGCGGCTTGGTGCCGGACCAGGTCGTCAGTTTCGGGTTCGCCTTGGCGACGGCGATGATATTGTCCGGCCGCAGGTCGATCGTCATGTCGATCTCATTGTTGATCGCCAGTTGCACCATCTTCGTCTCGTCGGTGCCGGGGATGACGATGATCCGCTCCGGCGCGGGCAGGGGGTGGAAGCCGCTCGTCGCCGCCCACCAGTCGTCCCGCCGGTCGAAAATGCGCTGCTGCGGCGATGAGAGGACGAGTTTCCACGGCCCCGTCGTCACCGGCCAGCCCTTGGCGATGTCGAGGTTGTTGAACGAACTCGCGTCCTGATCCTTCCAGATGTGCTCCGGCACAATCGGCACGCCGATGTCCTGATGGAAGGCGAAGTACTTGAAGAAGAAACGTGGGTTCGGGGAGTTCAGGGTGATCTTCGCGGTGAGGTCGTCCGGCGTTGCGACATCCTTCACCCAGGTCTTCATGTCGATGCCCCAGAGCAACTTGTCTGCGTTGGTCTTGAGCATGGTGAGGGTGTAAGCGATATCCTTCGACGTGAAGGGCTGGCCGTCGCTCCACGTCACGCCCTTGCGGACATGCAGGGTGTACTCGGTGAAGTCGGCGTTGTTCTCGTAGCTCTCCAGTTGCCAGGCAACAAACCCGTCCTTGCACTGCATCCCGGTCGGGCCGCAGACCGTGTCCGTGTTGTAGGAGTTGTAGTAGTACGGCGCCTCGAAGGCGTACGGGAAGCCGCTGGAGGTGTTGACGCCCGTGAGGAAGAACGGGTTGATGACGTTGTAGTCCGTCAGTTGGTTGCCGGTGATGCCGAAGATCAGTGTCCGGTTGCGCGCCACCTGTTTCAACTGCCCGGTCGATCCCTGCGCCGCCGGAGTCGCATTCCCCGCTGCCGCCGCAGTCGGGTTGCCCGCGACCGCGCTGCCCGTTGTCGCGGCGCTTGCGGCGGTCGGCGACGCCCCGCCGGTCGCCCCCGCCCCCGGCGCTGCGGTTGGCGTCTTGCCGGCAATCGCCTGAAGGGTGGCATCAGCATTATTATTGCTCTTGCTGCCGCCACCGCACGCCGCGAGGAGCGCCGCCACACTCGCTCCCGCCACGCCGGCGAGGAATTTGCGCCGTGAGATGTCATGCGCATGTGCCATGAGATGCCTCCTCGTTGTGTCAAACCCTTTCCAGCCATCCAACAAATCCGGTCCCCGCATGTACTGCTATGCACCTCCCGTCGTTGCCGTGAGCGGCGCTCGAAAGGTCTGCGTGATGTCGCCATCGAGGGTGTCGCCCGCGTCGCGGTAGAGGTAGCAGGCGACGGCCCGGTGCGCGCTCGTGCGGTAGAGCGGCGGCGGGCTCTCGCGGCACATCGGCATGGCGTATGGGCAGCGATCCGCGAATTTGCATCCGCCCGTTTCCCCCGCGCTGACCTCGGACTGCCCCGCCGCGACGACATCCTCACCCCACCGCCGGTCCGGGTCCGGCAGGGGGATGGAGGAGACAAGCAGTTGCGTGTAGGGATGCTGCGGGTCTTTGATGACCTGCTCCACATCGCCCGTCTCGGCGACCGACCCGCGATAGAGCACGATGATGTTGTCGCTCACTTGATACGCCGTCGTCAGGTCGTGCGTGATGTAGAGGAAGGAGATGCCGAACTCCCGGCGCAGCGTGTCCAGACTCTCCAGAATGGTCGCCCGCAGCGACGCATCGACCATCGAGACCGGCTCATCCGCGACGATCAGGCGGGGCTTGAGCAGCAGCGCGCGTGCGACGGTGATGCGTTGCCGTTGGCCCCCGCTCAACTGATGCGGATAGCGGCCTAGCGTCTCCTCCGGTCGCAGCCCGACCGTGCGCAGCGCGGTCTCCATCAGGTCGCGTGCCTCGGCCCGCGATGCGGCGAGATGGAAGCGCGCGATCGGCACGGTGAGCAGATGATCGACCTTGTAGAACGGGTTATAGACCTCGAACGGGTCCTGGAAGACGGCCTGAATCTCCCGGCGGAAGGTCTGCCGCTCCCGCGCGGAGAACTTGTGGATGTCTGTGCCACGGTAGCGCACCGTGCCGATCGTCGGGAACTGGAAGCCGAGGAGGATGCGCGCGAGCGTCGTCTTGCCGCTGCCGCTCTCGCCGACAATCGCCGTGAATGACGGGACCGTCTCACTGATCGAGAACGAGAAATCGTCGAGCGCGACGGTGTGTTCCTTCTTCGGATTGCCGAAGACCTGGGTGACATGTTGTGTCTCGACGAGCGCGGACATTGCACCTCCGGGTCAGTAGTCAGTAGCCAGTAATCAGTAGTCAGAAGGGAGTAAACGGGGTTCAATGCCAGTATTTCGCCTTGATTCGTCCCTGCCTCCCTACTGACTACCGGCTACCGGCTACTGACTACTGGCTACTGACCACTTCTCTCAATACAGATGACAGGCGACCCAGTGGTCCGGGCGCACCTCCTGAAGGATGGGGATCTCGGTCGTACAGCGATCCATCGCATGTGGGCAGCGCGGGTGGAAGAGGCAGCCGGTCGGCGGATCGAGGAGCGAGGGCGCGAGGCCGGGCACCCCCCGGAAGACGCCTTTCTCCTTGAGCGAGGGCAGGCTGGCGATCAGCAGTTGCGTGTACGGGTGCAGCGGCTCCTGGAAGATCTCCCGCACCGGACCGATCTCCACCAGTTTCCCCGCGTACATTACGCCGAGGCGGTCCACGAACTGCGCGAGCAGCCCCATGTCGTGACCGACGAGGATCACCGATGCTTCCAGCCGCTGCTGTACCGCCGCGAGCGTCTGCATGACATGGCGCTGCACGACGACATCGAGGGCGCTCGTCGGCTCGTCGGCGATGATCACCTTCGGCTGGAGGGCGATGCTGAGCGCGATGCAGACGCACTACTTCATCCCGCCGGAGAGTTCGTGCGGGTAGAGATTCGCCGCTTCTTCCCGTAGCCCGACCATGCGGAGCAGTTCATTGATCCGCTCGCGGATCGCGAGATCGGTCGTGCCGCGCTCGTGGGCGCGGATGCTGTCGAAGAAATGATCGCGGACGCGCCGCACGGGGTTGAGCGAGTTCATCGCGCCCTGGGGGATGAGGGCGATATCCGCGAGGCGCACCTGCCGGAACTGTTCCTCCGAGAGCCGCGTCAGGTCGCGCTCGCCGAGGTGGATCGAGCCGCCCTCGATGCGACCGGGGTGCTGGATCAACCGCATGATAGCGAGCGCGGTCGTCGATTTGCCGCTGCCGGACTCGCCCACCAATCCGAACCGCTCGCCCTGCCGGAGCGAGAAACTGACGCCGTCCACCGCCTTGACGGGGCCGCGATCCGTCCGGTAGTAGACGCGCAGATCGTTGACCCGCAGGACATCGGTGCCGACTGCCGCCGCGACGCTCATGTGGTGGCCCTCCGCACGCGGGGATTGGCGATTTCATCGAGGCCGACGCTGATTAGGGTCAGGCTGATGAAGATCAGGGCGAGGAGGACAATCGGCGTGATCCACCACCACCAGAGGCCGCGAATCAGCGCGTTGAAGGAGAGGAACCAGTAGATCGTCATGCCCATCGTCGGCGCGTTTTGCGGCCCGAGTCCGAGCGCCTCCAGTCCGACGGACGCGAGGATCGCCGACCCGACCGAGCCGACGAAACTGGCAGCCAGATAGGGGAGCAGGTTCGGCATCAGTTCGGCGAAAATGATCTCCGGCGCCTTCATGCCGGACATCTTCGCCATCTGCACGTAGGCGCGCTCGCGCATACTGAGCACCTGGGAGCGGATCGTGCGCGTCGGCCACATCCAGGCGAGCGACGCGACGACGAGCGCCATCTGCTCGACGGTGATGCTCCCCTTGATGCTTGAGGCGATGATGATGAGGACGACGAGGCCCGGCACCGTGAGGAGGATGTCGGCAGTCGTGCGGATCACGTTATCGACCGCGCCGCCGAGATACCCCGCCGTGAAGCCGAGGACGATGCCGATACCGACACCGACCGTCCCGGCGATGAAGCCCATCCGCATCGTCAGGGGCAGGCCGACGACGACGACCGCCAGCAAATTTCTCCCCTGGTCATCGGTGCCGATCGGGAAGGCGCGCGACGGGTGCTGGTCGGGCAGGACAGTCGCGGGTTGCGCCTGTGCGGTGTCCACGAAGAAAGGGCCGATAACGCCGATCGCGATCAGCCCGAGCAGGAGGATGAAGCCGATAATGAGCGTCGGATTGCGACGCAGGTAGGCGCGGAAGGTGCGGGCTCGTTCCATCCCGGCGCCGCGCGACTGCACTGATTCCACAGGTGGGGTGATGGCAATCGTTCCCAAGGTCTTATGCTCCCTGATGATAGCGAATGCGCGGGTCCAGAAGGGGGTAAACGAGATCGAGCACGAGCGTTGCCAGCCCGAGCGTCAGGATAACCATGAAGACGACCCCGTAGATGACGAAGTAGTCCGATCCCTTGATCGCCGTGTACAAGAGCGAGCCGATGCCGGGGTAGGTGAAGATAATTTCCACGATCAGCGAGCCCGAAACGACGCGCCCAATCGAGAGGGCGAGCGAGGTGTACTGCGGCAGCATCGCGTTGCGCAGCGCGTAGTTGCGGAAGATGAAGTTGCTCCTCAGGCCGCG
Organism: Thermomicrobiales bacterium; assembly: GCA_051002645.1. GTDB lineage: Bacteria > Chloroflexota > Chloroflexia > Thermomicrobiales > JALYUS01 > JALYUS01. The sequence goes on along the minus strand of JBPCMC010000450.1, from coordinate 7,529 downwards.
CGCCTCCGCGAAGAGCATGTAATCCTCCCCCTCGGTCGTCACCATCATCGAGCGCATCCCGAGCGCCCAGAAGCCCATCTCCACCAGCACAATCGAGCAGGCGGGCAGGATGGAATGCTGGAGAATCGTCCCGATGAAGGGGAGGGAGAGATTCGGCACCGTGCCGGCCGGATAGCCGCCGTAGAGGGGCAACCTCTTTAGGCTGAAGGCGAAGACGTAGAGGAGGATGAGGCCGAGCAAATAGTGCGGAATCGCGGAGAGGGTCAGAAACGGCGAGGCGAGCGATTTGACCACTTTCGGCGCTTTGGGCCAGGCCATCAGCGCGCCGAAGAGCGTCCCAACCCCGAAGGCGATGATGGTGGAGACCGTGAGCAGGCCAATTGTCCACGGCAGGGCGTGGAGGATGAGGGCGAGCACCTTCGCGGGGTAGAGCGAGAGGGAGTAGCCGAAGTTGAAGGTGAAGATGTCGCGCAGGTAGCGGAAATACTGCAGGTAGAGCGGTTGGTCCAGGCCGAACTTCTGCTGATACGCCCGCACCATATCGTCGACGCCCGTCTGCACATACCCACTCTGCACCGCCATCGCGCTCAGTCGCTCGCGGATCGGGTCCGCAGACGAGAGGCGCGGGATAATGAAGTTCAGGGTGGCCGCACCCCAGAGCACGAGGAAGAAGAGGCCGATCCGTTTGAGCAGATACGAAAGACGCACTGGCACGCTCCCTTACCGTTCGCATGACCCGGCGCTCTCACGAACCGAAGCACGCGACGAATGCGATTCGCACGGATGGGACAACGACATGCTCGCGGGCCGCAGACATCGCAATTAATAGACAATATATTTATGTAAGATGCTTAGTATATGATGGCGTCAGATAGATTTGGGCGAATCTTTGATGAGGGGAAGGTATCACGACCGCGCTGCGGGCGCAAGCGGGGCGCCGCCGCAACGTGCCAAACGGCAGATACGTGCTATGCCGAGCCGGAGAGCCAACGTGCTTCCAATTGCGTCAGGATGCCCGCCGTACGAGCATCATCAAGGGCGCTCCCGAGACGTGCGGAGAGGAGAAGGGCATCCCGCTTGGTGGCGATCACATAACCGTTCGATAGCACGGGCTCCGGCAGCATGACGAATGCCGGGTCGGTGGCGACGGCGTGGCGGGCGGCGATGCCGTCCAGCACGACCGCGTCCAGTACGCCATGCGTGAGATCGGCGAGCGCGGCGTCGCCGGAGTCGTACTCGCTGTGTAGATCGATGGGTACACGGCGCGCCAGTGTGCGCGCCGCGAGATCGCCGTCGGAGCCGAGTTCCGCGCCGACGTGCCGGTGCGCGAGGTCGGCGGGCGTCAGCAGGTCACTCCCGGCGCGGACGACGGCGCGCTCGCCCATCTCGATGTACGGCGCGGAATAGGCGACATCACGGCGAAACTCCGGCGTGACGGGCAGCGCGGCGATCAGCGCGTCCACCTTGCCTGTAAGCAGCGCATCGTAGAGGGCGTCGGAGGGAGTATTGACGATGGTCACCGTGAGGCCGAGGCGCGCGGCGAGATCGCGTGCGAGGTCGGGATCGAACCCCTGCAGGTCGCCATTCCCCGGCATCGCGAAGGGCGGCACGCCCGCGTCCATCCCGACGCGCATTGTCCCGGTCTTCATCACTTGCTCCCATGTCCGGTCGTGATACTGCCCCGCCGCTCGAACATCATACAGGAAGCCGATGAACGGCGTGATCAGCGTCGCCGCGACGAGCAGCAGGATGAAGAGGTCGGGGGCCGCCTTCGGTCTCACGGCGCGCCGTCCTTGGGCGGGCGGAGCGCCTTTTGCACGTCGAGGTAGACCGGCTTGGGCAGGAAGTCCGGCGTGACGAAGGTCCAGTTGTCCTGTGCGGTGTGCGTGGCAAGCGGCAGGCGAAACTGCCAGAGCGAGACGGCGCGCGCCCACGGCCAGTGCTCCTGGGCGTACTGATAAGCGGCGACGGTGTAGCGCACCCGGTCGGCGGGACGCACCGCGCCATCGAAGCGCGGGCTGTCGTTCCAGCCGCCCTCGGTGAGATAGACGGGCTTCGCGGCGTCGCCATGCGCCACCATCACGGCGCGCGCCTGCTCGGCGTGCCGCCAGGTGCGCGGATCGTTGCCCGGCTCGGCGTCGGGCGGGTGCGTGCCGCCGTAGGTATGCAGGGCCAGGGCGTCGAAGTAGGGGGCCGCGCCCGCGTCGTAGAGCCGGTTCAGGTAGGTGAGGTCATTCAGGCCGAGCGGCGAGCCGTCCGGCTCGGAGGTCGGCGCGAGGCCCGCCGCGAGGATTTCGATCTCCGGGTTCGCCTCCTTCGCCGCCGGATAGACGACCCGGAGCATCGCCGCGTATCCGGCCGGGTCGACGGGCCGCAGCCCCACTTCGAGTGAGAGGTTCGGCTCATTCCAGACGACGATCTGCGTGACGAGCCCCCGGTAGCGCGCCGCGAATGCCGCGACGAGCCGCGCGTAGGCGGGGTAGCCGTCCGCGTCGAGGTATTTCCAACTGGTAGCGGCGGGGCGCGCCCAGGCCGGGACGCCGTCGATGCGGGCGATCACCGCCAACCCCTGCCGATGCGCCTCGGCGATGACGAGGTCCGCGTGCTGCCAGTCATAGTCGTCGGGACCCGTCGGCTGGAGATAGAGCCAGGGGAAGTACTCGACGATCCACGACGCGCCCATCTCGCGTACCATTTGCAGCTCCCGCCGGATCGCCGCCGGGCTCGCTTCCAGCGTCAGACGGGTATGCACGCCGGCCTGCGGATCGGTCGTCGCGACGGTTTGCGTGGACGGCGTGCGGGCGATCGGCGCGGGCGCATGGGGATTGGCGGGCCGGTCGCCGGGCCGGAAGTCCATCAGCCATCCGGTGAGCAGCGTCGCGCAAACGAGGACCAGGGCGAAGCGTTCATTGCCGTTCAGCCTGCGAAAACGCGCTCCTGTGTTGCGCCCCATACTCCTCGCCCCTACGATAGCACCTGCGGCAGTGTATCACGCCGACTCTGTCACGATGGGGAGGAACGGCACAGTGCTCGTATTGATTTCGAACGACGATGGTATCGACAGCACGGGGCTGCACGCTCTCGTGACGGCGATTAAGGAAGTGGCGGAGGTCGTCGTGCTCGCGCCGAACCGCAACTGGAGCGCGGGCAGCCATCAGCGCACCTTCGACCGCCCGCTGCGCATCTCCGATGTGCAACTGCCGGACGGCACGCCCGCCCACGCCTGCGACGGCACCCCGGCGGATTGCGTCGCGGTCGGGTTGCTCGGCTTCCTGCCGCGCACGCCGGACCTCGTCGTCTCCGGCATCAACAAGGGCGCGAACATGGGGGATGACATCATTATGTCCGGCACGGTCGCGGCGGCGATGGCGGGCGTGATCGGCGGGGTGCCGGGCGTGGCGATCTCACAGGCGGGGCGGTGGGACGCGCCAGAGTGGAATTTTGAGGCCGCTGCCCGTTTCGCCGCCGCGCTCGTCGCCGATATCGGGCGCACCGGCGTGGAGCCCGATCTGCTCCTCAACGTGAATGTCCCGGACGTGCCGTACGCGGCGATCGCGGACGTCGAGGTGACGCGGGCCGGGCGGCGCATCTACGCGGACGAGTTGATCGAGCGCGTCGACCCGGCAGGGCGGCGCTATTACTGGGTCGGCGGCGAGATGCCGGGCGCCCACACCGAGCAGGGCACCGATGTCACGGCCGTTGCGGACGGCAAGATCAGCGTCACGCCGATCCACCTCGACATGACGAACCACCGCCTACTCGAAGAGATCGGGCGGCGCGATTGGCAACGAGTGATGAGAGTAGCAAGTAGCAAGTAGCAAGTCGTCAGTTGAATGCGGCATGCGCTACGCGCCGTCTTCTTGCTACTTGCTACTATGGAGGGTCCCGTGGGCCAGATTGGGCGAAGGGCGCTACTGGCGGGAGCGGCGGGGGGCGCGATGGCGGCGCTTCTCGCGGCGTGTACGGGGCCGGAGGGGGAGACGACCTTCCGGCCCGCCCGGACGGCGACACCTGTGACGACCGCGCGCGCGGGGGGCACGACGGCCCCCGCTGTCATTGTCAACCCGACCGATGTGCCCGCCGCCCATCCGGTCGGCACGGTCTTCCCGACGGCGAAGAAAGGCGCGCCGGTGCCCGACCTGCCGCGGATGCTCGGCCTCGTCCCGAACGAGCAGGATGTCACTGGTGGCCTACTCGCCTTCCTCACCCGCTGGAAGGGGACGCTCTCATTCGCGAACCTGGCGGACGTGAAGAAGCTTTACGGTTACGAGAATGTCCGTTCGTCCAGCGACTTGCAGGCGCAGAACATCAAACTGACGGACTACACAAACGCGACGAACGGCTGCTACCTGACCGAGTTCACGGGCGCACTCGCTAGCCAGGGCGAGTACCGGGACGCCTTCGGGTACGATGTCTATCAGATGGATCGGGAGATCAGCGCCGGGCAGCCGCAAGACTACTTCTCTCGCATGGAGGGAGTCTTCGATGCGGGGATGATCGTGGCGAAGCTGCAGGCCGGGGGATACGCGACCGCTGACCAGAACGGCGTCCCCTACTACACCACCCGCGGCGACAGCGAGATCAGTTTTGCCGATCCCCGCACTCGCCTCGCGCTGGGCCGGATGAACCGCGTCGCCGCGAGCGCGGAGCGCGTCATCGCCGCCCCGACGACCGTGTTGATCGCCGCCGCGCTCGACGCCGAGGCGAAGCGAATCACCGCGCTGGACGGGAGCGCCACCCTCCGGGCTTTCACCACGACGCTGAGCGGCGTGACGAGCATGGTGACCTTCCCGCCGGGTGCGTCCGATGTGGTCGAGGCGGTGCTCCAGCCGCAGCAGATTGCCGCCACGACGCGCGGTTGGGGCACGCTGCACGTCCCGGAATTGCAGGCGATGGGCTACACCGACGCGGGCCAGTTCCGGCGCACGATGCACGTCGCACTCGTCTACACGAACCCGTCCGACGCGGCGGCGGACGCGCCCGAACTCGTCAAACGCATCACGGGTTACCGCCTGATCCGCTCGCAGCAGACGCTCCTGCCCACCTATGCGACGGCGGTGACGAGCCGGACGGCGACAGTCGGCAGCAAGGGCGTGCTGATCGCGGACATCACCCTGATGCCCGATCCGGCGCGCGGTCGCCTCTGGATTGACATGTTCCAGAGCCGCGATACGCTCTTCCTCGTCCCGCAGCCCGTCAGCGCCACCGGCACCCCGCCGCCGATCACCCCCGCCGCCGGTGGCAGCGCCCGCCCTGCCACTCCCCGCGCGAGCGGCACGCCCTGATTCCATCGCTCGGGCCAACTCAATGCGGCGACGAAGACCCGACGTTCATATTGTAGGTGAGGAGGATCGTCTCGGCGGGATGAGATGGAAGGGATCGGACTCCTTGAGCCCCTGTGTCATCGATCGTCGGTATGTATCGTTCCCGGCATCTCGACCGATAGAGCTCCCGCACTCGCGCGCAGGGCGAGGGTCGCGAGCGCGTCCCCTTCCGCCACATTTTCTTTGTGCGTGCCGTCTGATGTTGACATGAGCAGCGTCCACGTTAATACCGACGCGCGTCCATATGCGCGTACTTGCGCCGCTACCTCACTGAGCGCGTCCGCCTCGTTGTGATATGCGGCGATGAGATTGGCATCGTCCCAGTCGTAGAGTTCGTAAATCATTGGACGCCTTCTTTCAGAGGGATAGCGTGTCTACGACGTAGTGTATCACGGCATCGGGCTGCGCCCAGACTGTCCAGTGTCCCGCCACACCCGTTTGCTCCATCCGAAATCGTCCGTCGTCCGGCAGATCAAGGACAGCAATTGCTCGCCATACATTCGGGAAGCGGTCGGCGGTTTCGCGAGCCTGTGCCTCATTCTCATACATGGAGAGGCCATCGAATATCCGTCGCTGCTCGTCGCTTGCATCGGGTCGGAGGCGTCGACCGCGCGCAGCGTGGGAGCGGAAATCGTCACGAACGGGCTGGATGTCGCGTAACAGGCGGTAAAGGCGGCGTGTTGATAGAGAGGCGCTCACTCGTCACACACCGTATTGTTGCTCCCCTGCGGTTCGCGCGGTTCCGTACGGATGTGGGATCGCCCCTTCTCGCTACGTGTTGCTTGTCGCCCCGACGTTCATCTCGTAGGTGAGAAGGATCGCCTCGGCCACCTGGCGCATCGACTTGCGGCTGTCCATGCTCGCCTTGCGGATGCGGTGGAAGGCGTCGGACTCCTTGAGCCCCTGCGTCTCCATCAGGATGCCCTTGGCGCGCTCGACGACCTTGCGCGTCTCCAGGGCGTCCTTGAGGTCGGTCACCTCATGCTGGAGGTCGACGAACTCGCGGTAGCGGGCGAGGGCGATCTCGATGGCGGGCAGCAATTCCGCCTCGCGGAAGGGCTTGACGAGGTAGTAGGAGACGCCCGCCTGTGTCGCCCGCTGGATGAGCTCCTGCTCGCTGAAGGCGGTGAGCAGGAGGACGGGGGCGATCTTCTCTGCCGTCAGTGTCTCGGCGGCGGTGATGCCGTCCAGTTCGGGCATCTTGATGTCCATGATGACGAGGTCCGGCCGGAGCGTGCGGGCGAGTTCGAGCACCGTCTGCCCGTCCGCCGCCTCCCCGACGACCTGATAGCCGAGGCCGCCGAGCATCTCGCGCAAGTCCATGCGGATGATCGACTCATCGTCGGCGATGACGACGCGTTCCTTGCTCACGGGGCTTCCCTCCGGGAAGAGGACTAAGGACTAAGCGGGGGAGCCCGCGTACTTAGTCCTTAGTCCTTTTCTCTTAGTCCTTAAACGAAGTGGTCGGGGAGACAGGATTCGAACCTGCGACCACACGGCCCCCAGCCGTGTGCGCTACCAGACTGCGCCACTCCCCGACGTACCCTCAATACTAGCACGGCGGTTCGGTCGGTGCAACTGGATTCGTGTGACCTGCTCGCGCGCTTTTTCAGTCTGTCGCGACTGCGGGAGCGGGTGTCGGGACATCCGCAGTGTCCATCTCCCGCTCCGAAATCTTCTCGCTGCCGGTGTAGATGAGTTCATCCGCCGGTTCTTCGTCGAGCGCCTGGGCCTTCGCCTCCGCGACGGGCACCGTCAGGTCGACCCGATCCTCGTTCCCAGCGGCGACGAGACCTACCGGCAGGTAATATTCCCGCTGGCCGAGCAGTCCCTCCGCGATCGTCAGGTACTTCGCGCCCACTGCGGAGACGCGCCCCCACTTTTCGCCGTCACTCCCGTAAACGTCCGCGCCTTCGCCGATTGTCACGTCGGTGACATCCGGTGGCGTGCGATCTTTCTCAGCCATGTACATCTGTCTCCTTAGATAAAGAGGGTCACAAAGTAGGCGATCGTCGCTACCGTCATCAGCGCGAAGGCCGCCCAGCCGAAGATATTACTCCACGGGCGGTTGGTGTATTTGCCCATCACCGACCGGCGATTCGAGAGCATGACGATGAGCAGCAGGAGCGGCGGCGAGGTGACGCCGTTAATCACCGCGCTGTAGACGAGCGCCTTGATCGGGTCGAGGCCGAGGTAATTCGCCAG
>JBPCMC010000449.1:0-10490 GCA_051002645.1 Thermomicrobiales bacterium | reverse complement strand
TGGTGCAGACGAGGGCGAAGAGCGTCGTCCCCTCGATGCGTTTGTACGAGCGGCGGGCGGCGGGGGTGGCGCGGTCGAGCGCGCTCTCGGCGCGGACCAGATCGACCTTCTCCGCCTCGCGCACATTCGCGACCGCCATCGTCCCCTTGCATTTCGGGCAGCGGGCGTCGTGGGGCGCGGTGAATGTTTCCTCCGGCATGATGCGCTCCAATCAGATGGGCGGCTCCGTGAGCCCGCGTAGCGGCGGTTCGCGCGGTACGTCTTTCTCTTGCAGCAGGACGCGATTGCGCCCCATCGCGCTCGGCTCGATCAGGCGGACGACGGCGTTGCGCTCGTTGATGTATTGGAAGGGGTCCGCCGCCCGCTGCGTCGCAGCGTAGAGCATCTCTCCGAGGCCGAGCGAGGCGAGCAAGGCGGCCTGTGTCGTCAGGCCAAGCGCCGTGAGTCCCGCCCGCCCGCCCGCCCGCTCCAGAGCCGAGAAATCGACATGTGCCGTCATGTCCTGCTCGCCGACATGGTGATACGGCTCCCGATTCGCCGTGTGCCGGTAATAGCACATCAGCGAGCCCTCCGGGAAGCGACCGGGTCGGTAGAGCGCGGGCGCGGCATCGCCGTAGTCCACCGTAATCACATATCCCCGCTTGAGTCGGTCTGCGACCGACTGCATCCAGTCGAGCGCCGCCAGCGAGATTTCGGCAATTTGGCCTTGCGCCAGTATCACGTCGCCGTCCGCGATAAACTGTGCGAGCGCCGGGGTGGACGGTGCATCCCACTGCTCACCGAACGTGTCGCGCTCGTCATCCCAGACGACATATGCTTCACGGAGCGCGCCGCTCTCGATACGCACGCGGTGGACGGGGAGGGCGTCAACGAACTCGTTGGCGAGCACGACGCCGATACAGCCTGCGGGCGGTGCGCCCCAGGCGACATGCCCCGACTCGATATGTTCCGCGAGCGCGACGCGCGCCCGATCGTGGCTGAGCGGGGAAAGATCGTCGAGCCAGTAGGTCGTGGCGCGGTAGGCGGCGGGCTCATCGTCGCGTAGGGCATCGAGGATCGTCCGGGCGAGCGTGCCCGCGCCCGCGCCGGGTTCCCAGATCGTCAGTGCGGGCGGGTCGCCGAGGCGCTGCCAGCACTCGGCAATCTGCACGGCGAGACAGCGCCCGAAATAGGGCGAGGTCTCCGGCGCGGTCAGGAAGTCCGCGCCCGCGCGTCCCGGCGCGCCCCGCCCGCTCGCGTAGTAGCCATGGACGGGGTACGTCAAAGCCAGGGCCATGTACTGCGCGAAGGGAATCCGCCCGCCCGCCGCTGCGATCGCCGCGCGGACGATGACGATCAGATCGGCATTACCGCGCGTGTCGTCCGTCGTTTCCATCGCACAATCGTAACCGTTGCGTGCCGGGCGCGGCAATGGCACGCATCGCCCGCGTTGCGGCGCTCTCCGGTATGATGGGCGCATAACCGGAATGGGGGAGTGCATTGGACCTCCACGAGCGTCGCTTCCTGACTGCCCGCGATCTCGCCTACCTGGAAGAAATCGAACTGACGCTCGTCCGCGTGCATGGCATCACCGCCGAGCGCGCGGGCGGCGCGGTTCGGCAGGTGGCGCGCGAGTTGCAGCGTGCCCGCACGCTCGGCAACCGGACACCGCCCGGCACGCTCTTCGCATGTGACAGCGCGCGCGCCCACGCGGAAGTGATCGCCGCGCTACTCGTCGCACCGCGCGGGCCGAACCGCATATCCCTCGCGCTCCTCGCACTGCTCGCGGCGGTCGCCGGGCTGCTCGGGATGCGTGTCATGCTGGCGCTCGTCTTTCGCCGCCTGGAGCCGGTGAGGATCGGCTGGGTCGAAATCACGCTGGCGATTGTCGTCGTCCTGGTCATCCTCGGCGTGGCGCGCTCCCGCTGGCTGCCGGGTCGTCTGGGCCGGATCAACTGGTTCGGGGCCGCGCTTGGCCTCGGCATCGCACTTGGCCTCGGCGCGACCACGCTCCTGCGCGCGCTCAACGTGCAACGGACGATTGTTACGCTCCCGCTCTGGCTGGCGGCCGCCCTCGCCGCCGGTTGTGGAGCGCTCACCTGGCTCTTCACCTGGCCGGATGACCAGCAGATTGATCGGGGCGGCATATAAAGAAGGAGAGGATCAGATGATCCCCTCCCGAACGCCTCCAATACGTTTGTTCGTCAGCGTCTACTTGTGCCCGACGAGGCCGGGAACCGCTCCCGGTGCGGCTGCGGGCGCGGGTGCGGTGATCGGATTGATCGGTGGCGCCTGCAACGGGGAGGGAGGACTGACCGGCGCGCCCGAGTGCTCGACGAAGACGGGATCGCCGCCGATATCGACATGGATCTGACCGCCGCTCACCTCTGTCGGGAGCTTGTTGCCTCCCATATCGAACGCTTCCCCCTGCGTTGCCGTCGTCGGCAGATTCGTGCGGCCGCCGCCCCAGACGACATCCACGGTGACGCCATTCCGGTTGAAGCGGTAGGCGATGCCCGCGCCGGAGTCAACGGTGCCTTGCGCCGTCGCGCCACTCAGGTGCGCCGTCATCTGCTGGTACGCGGTGTAACTGAACTTCGGCGTGCGCCAATCGTTCTGGATCAAGCCGTAGTTGTTCTCGACGTTGTTCGGGTCCGTGCCGTCATTGCGGAAGTTGTACCAGAAGATATGCTCGACATTGAGGCCCTGGAAGTCGAGCGACATCACGTACTGGCGGATCATGTAGGATGCCTGCGCCTGCTCCGTGCCGACACCGCCGCCATAATCCGGCCCATTCGGTGCGCTCGACCAGCCGATCTCGGTGAACCACCACGGCTTGCCGATGCGCGCCTGAATATCCCGGAAGTGCGCGAGATCGAGCGTCTGATAGAGCCCGTTGTCGATGCTGGACTTCATCGCGTAGGGGTGGAAGGCGAGGACATCGGTGTACTGCGCGCCCCCTTGATTGAGGAAATCGTTGAACCAGTTGAGGTCGAGGTTCGAGCACGCGCCGTTCATCACCGTCGCGGTCGGGTCGATCGATTTGATCGTGGTGTACGTCTCGCGCAGCAAGTTCACGTAGTCCGCAACGCTGCCGTTCCAGAAGTAGGGGACATCCGGCTCATTCCAGACTTCCCAGGCATGAATCTGCCCCTTGTAATGATTGACAACGCTGGCGACGTACTTCTTCCAGAGGCCGATATCCGGCACGGTGTAATTGACGACACCCGCCGTCTGCGCGCTGTTGTTGTAGCCGAGCAGGCCGAGGATATCGAGGCCGCCGCCGCGCGCGTCCTGCACCATCTCGTCCGTGAAACCCCAGTCCGGCTGGCCGAGCGGGTGCTCCACCCAGTCCCAGCGGATTTCCTCGCGGATCCAGCCCGCCCCCGTCGCGCGCGCGACGGGGGCGGGCCGTTCTGTTGGCCGTAGATTCCGTAGCGCGTGGCGATATGCGTCACCACGCCGAAGCGTGAGGGCGAGCCCGCCGACTCGTAGAGCGGCGCAGTGGCGGTGTCTGATGCCGTCGGCTCCGCCCCTACGCCGCTGAGATTGCCGAGGAACAGTGTGCCGACAACAAAAAAGAGTGCAAAACGCGCGCGCATACTACCCCTCATCCCCTCGATGACCCCCACGCAATGTGTGCGACTGGTCGCGGCTGCGGTGTTCGGGACCCAATGGCCCGGTACGTTATGTAGTGTAGCAGGTTCCGACGATGAATGACAGTACAAAATTCGCCAATGTGATCGAGCCGGTGGCGGTGCGGAGCGCGGGGTGGTGTGGTAGAGTGCTTTGTCAACCGCTGCAAAGCCGGAAGGGACGTGTGGATGCAGGATGGAGTACCGGGACGACGGATGCGACGCCGACACGTCGCCGGTGGCTGAACGCCGCAGCCGGATCGACAGCACCCGTGCGCGACTGGCGGACGCCGCACCGATCATCGTAGTCGTCGCCTCGGCCATCTACCTTATCGGCTTCTCACTCTTCCGCCAGAACTGGTCCACGCTGCTGATCTTTGTGCCAATCTTCGTCGTCGCGGCGCGGTTGGGCCGGTTGCGCTCCTTCGCGGTCACCTGGGTGCCGATCGCGGTCTTCCTCGACGCCTTCGCACGGTTGCGCGGCGTGGCGGACAATACCGGCATTCCGATCCATCACGCGGCGGCGCTGGAAGCGGAGCGACGCCTCTTCTTCGGCACGGTGCCAACCGTCTGGCTTCAAAATCGCTTGACGATCCCCAAGCACTTTCACTGGTACGACTACGCCGCGACCGCGCTGCACTGGAGCCATTTCGTCATGCCGATCACCATCCTCTTCATCCTCTGGCTGAAGTATCCGGCGTTCTTTCGCCGCTACCTGATCGCCTTCGTCGTCGTGACGACGATCGTGCTCGACATCTATTTCCTCTTCCCGTCATCGCCGCCGTGGATGGCGGCACGGGAGGGGTACTTGCCGCACCTTGCCCGCCCGATGGTGGATGTGGCGGTGCAGTTGAACCAGAATCTCTTCGGCAGCGTCTACGCGACGATCGGCGCGAGCAATGACGTGGCGGCGATGCCCTCGCTCCATGCCTCGTATCCCTTCCTTGCCTTCGTGATGTTCTGGCCGGTATCGCGCAAACTGGGGCTGCTCGGCTTGCTCTACTTCGTCTGCATGAGTTGCGCGCTCGTCTATCTGGCGGAGCATTACGTCGTAGACATCCTCGCGGGGATGCTCTGCGTCCTGCTCGGCGCGCGGATCGCCGCCGCGATTGACCGGCGGTTGCCACCCCTCCCGGAGCGCCGCCCGATTCGCGAACCGGCCCGTGCGGCCTCTCCAGCCAATGTGCGCGCCCCGGTGCATCTCGTATGACGGAGCCGCTACGGATTACCGCCATCGAGATTGACGGCACCGTGACGCGCCCCTTGCGTTTCGCCGGCTCGCCCGGTGAAGCGCTTTACGCCGCGTTGCGCGAGGCGATGCTCAAACGCGGCTGCCTGCGGGACCGTGCCCACAAGGGGCAGTGCCTCAATTGCGCCCTCTTGCCTGAGTCGCCCGTCTGGCCGTTCGTCGCGCCCGCCGATCCGACGCAGCGACAGCGCGGCCCCTATCTGCGCCCGTTCGTCCTCCGCCTGCCGGAGATTCCCCCGACCGGCCTCCCGGTTGGCGCGCGTGTCACCTACGGCATGACGATGGTGCAGGACACGACCTTCCCCGCGCTCTGGGGGGCGTTCGGCGCCGCGTTCGTGTTGGCGGCGCGGCAGGTGGCCGACTGGGGCTTCGGCCTCGCCGTCCGCGAGGGAGAGCAGGCGGCGCGACGGGGCGCGATCTCCGTGGGCCGCGCGCGCTGGCGCAACCCCGTCACCGGGGAGAACCAACCGTTCACTATCCCGGAGGGGCAACCCGAGCCGCCTCCGCTAATCGCCACCTTCGAGATGCCGAGTGACGTGGGCGCATCGACGGCGCGCGATGCAATCAGCCTCACGTTCCTCACACCGACGCGGCTCGTCGCGGCGGGTGCGACGCTTCGGCGCCCGGAGCCGGACGTGCTGCTCCGGCGCGTCGCAGAACGGATCGACGCGGTCGCCGCGTCCGTTGGCATCGCACCGCCCAATCTGCTCGGTGACGATGCGTTCCTGGCGTCGCTCTCCCGTCTCGAACTCCGCGTGGACGAGACGCGCTGGATGGGCGACGCGGCAAGGGGCGGCTTCACCGGACCGGCGACCTTCGGCGGCCCGCCGGACGATCTCGCGCGCCTCCCCCATATCCTCAACTGGGGCGCGGCGCTCGGCGTTGGCAAAGGCACGCTCTACGGCGCGGGCCGCTTCGTTGTCGGCCCCGTCCCGTTGTCGGCCCGCGTCGTCATGCCCGATGAGCAGGAGACATCAGTCCGGCCAGCAACCGGGGCGAAGCAGGAGCAGCGACGACCACCACCAAAGCAACCGCCGCAACTGCGAAAGCGGACACCAAAGGGCAATCGCAAACGCTGAACTTTCTCGGGTGGCGGCGGGCTTTAGCCTGCCAAATGTCGCTGCGGCAGGCTAAAGCCCGCCGCCACCATCATTTCCACGGCTCAAGTGTCATCGTAATATGCTCCAGGTGCGAGGATGCGATGCCGATGCATGTCGAAGTGATTACCGCCACATCTGAGGACAAATCAATCATCGAGCGATTGCTGCAACTCTACGAGCACGACAACAGCGAGTTCTTCGGCGCCGACGTTGACCCTGACGGTATTTATCGAGTGGCGGACATTGACGCCATCTGGCACCCAAGTCGGCATGTCTTCCTTATCAAGGTCGATGACCGGCTGGCGGGATTCGCCTTCGTCACCCGGCACCTGTCCTACCTCGGCGATGGCGAGACCTATCTAATGGATGAGTTTTTCATCATGCGAAAGTATCGCCGCCGAGGGGTGGGAGAGCAGGTCGCGCGCACGCTCTTCGACCGCTTCCCCGGTCGCTGGGAAGTCAGCGAGTGGCCTACCAACATTGGCGCTCACGCCTTCTGGCGTCGCGTGATTGGTCGGTACACCAACGGCCAATTCCACGAAGTCGACCTCGACACCCCACGGATACGCGGTCTTGTCCAATCGTTCGAAACAGCAGGCGAGCGGGTATAGCCGCCACCAATCACCCCGCTATCACAACTCACGGACAGCAATATCGCCGCGATACTGGGCACCCTCGAAGTGAATGCGCTCGGCACTTGCATAGGAGCGGTCGCGGGCCTCGTGGAGCGTCGGTGCGACAGAGGCGACGGTGAGGACGCGGCCACCGCTCGTGACGACCTGACCTGTCGCACTGTGTTTCGTGCCGGCGTGGAAGATGAGGGCGTCCGCGCCGACGGTATCGAGGCCGGTGACTGGCACGCCGGTCGGATACGCGCCGGGGTAGCCGCCGGAGGCGAGCACGACGCCGACGCACGCGCCGTCGTGCCAGCGGACCGACGAAGCGACCGACGCGAGTCGCCCATGCGCCGTCGCGTCGCAGAGAGCGAGGAGATCGGCATCGAGCAGCGGCAGGATGACCTGTGTTTCCGGGTCGCCGAAGCGACAGTTGAACTCGATCACCTTCGGGCCGTCCGCCGTCAGCATCAATCCGGCGTAGAGGATGCCGCGATAGGTGATGCCGCGCTCCATTAGCGCGTGTGCCGTCGGCCGGAGGATGGTTGCCATGATGTGTTCGAGCATGGCTGCATCAACCAGCGTGGTCGGCGCGTAGGCGCCCATCCCGCCCGTGTTCGGCCCGGTGTCGCCGTCACCGATGCGCTTATGATCCCGCGCGGGCAGGAGCGGCACGACCGTCTCGCCGTCCACGAGTGCGAGGACGGACGCCTCATCGCCGGTCAGATACTCCTCGATGAGCACGGTCTCACCCGCCGCGCCGAATGCTCCACCTTGCAGCGCCTCGCGCACGGCGAGTTCCGCCTCGCGCCGGGTCGCGCAGATCGTGACGCCCTTCCCTGCCGCCAGCCCGTCCGCCTTGATGACGACCGGATAGGACACCTCTTCCAGCGCGGGCAGCGCGCGTTCAACATCGGTGAATGTCTGCGCGTGTGCGGCGGGCACACCGGCCGCGTGCATCAGCTCTTTCGCCCATGCTTTGCTGCTCTCGATTGCCGCTCCGTCGCGGCCCGGCCCAAAGCAAGGAATAGCACGCGCCCGTAGCACATCGGCGAGACCGCGCGCGAGCGGTTCCTCAGGCCCGACGACGACGAGGTCGATCCGCTCCATGGTGGCGAGATCCGCAATCGCTTCGCAATCGTTCCCGTTGACTGCTGCGTTACGAAAGGCCCGCGCCGTGCCCGCATTCCCCGGCGCGACGATAATTTCGCCACACTGCGGCGATTGTGCGATCTTCCAGGCGAGTGCGTGTTCCCGCGCGCCGCCGCCGACGATCAGGACGCGGGTCATGGGAGCCTCACCCCCGGCCCCTCTCCATCGCCCGAAGACTGAGACAAGAGAAGGCTACGACGGCGATGGAGAGGGGAGGGGAACGGGAGAGATGGCTCTTGATCGTCGCCTGCTCCCCTCTCCATCGCTGTACAAACCTGATTGATACCCTGGTGATGCTGCGATGGAGAGGGGCTGGGGGTGAAGCTCATCTCTTACTCCCACTCAATCGTGGCGGGTGGCTTGGAGGTTATGTCGTAGGTGACGCGGTTGACGCCCGTCACCTCGTTGACGATGCGGTTGCTCATGCGAGCGAGCACATCGTAGGGGATGCGCGCCCAATCCGCCGTCATCGCGTCCTCGCTCGTTACCGCGCGGATGGCGATGGCCTGCGCGTACGTCCGGTCGTCGCCCATCACGCCGGTACTCTCGACCGGGAGGAGGACGGCGAAGTATTGCCAGATTTCCCGGTCCAGCCCCGCCGCCTCGATCTCCGCACGCACGATGGCATCTGCGCCACGCAGCGTTTCTAGACGCTCCTCGGTGAGCGCGCCGAGGCAGCGGACGGCGAGGCCGGGGCCGGGGAAGGGCTGACGGTTGACAATCGCATCCGGGATGCCGAGCGCGCGCCCGGCCGCCCGCACTTCGTCCTTGAAGAGATGGCGCAGGGGCTCGACGAGGGTGAATTGCAAATCCTTCGGCAGCCCGCCGACGTTGTGGTGCGTCTTGATCTTCGTCGCCGCCTTCGTATCCGAGGTCGTGCTCTCGATCACGTCCGGGTAGAGCGTCCCCTGGGCGAGGAACTGGAAGGGGCCGTGATTCTTCGCCTCCGCTTCGAAGACGCGGATGAATGTCTCGCCGATGATTGTGCGCTTCTTCTCCGGGTCCGTCACGCCGCTGAGCAGCTCGAGGAAGCGGTCAGACGCATCGACATGGACGAGTTCGAGGTTGAAGGCGTCGCGAAAGGTACGGACGACCTGCTCCGCCTCGCCCGCGCGCAGGAGGCCGTTATCGACGAAGACGCAGGTCAGTCGCTCGCCGATGGCGCGATGGACGAGCACCGCCGCGACGGAGGAGTCCACCCCGCCGGAGAGGGCGCAGAGCACCCGGCCATGCTCGCCGACCTTCGTGCGGATGTCGCTCACGGCCTGATCGACGAAGTTCTCGCTCGTCCAGTTGCCGGTGCAGCCGCAGATGTTGTAGAGGAAGTTCCGCAGGAGCGGCACGCCCTCGCGCGTGTGGACGACCTCCGGGTGGAAGAGCACGGTGGAGATGCGCCCGTTCGTCGCGGCAGCGACCGGGGCGGTCGCCGAAGAGGCGAGCACCTGCCAGCCGGGTGGCGGCGCGGCGATCGAGTCGCCGTGGCTCATCCAGACATCCAGGTGGCGCGAGAGCCCGTCGAAGACCGCGCCGTTTGCGATCACATCGACAGCGGCGGGGCCATATTCCGGGTAGCCCTCGCGCCGGACATCGCCGCCGAGCCGGTGGAAGAGCGCCTGCATCCCGTAGCAGATGCCGAGGATCGGCAATTCCTGCTCCAAGAGCCAGTCGGGTAACTGCGGTGCCCCCGGTTCGTAGACGCTCTTCGGCCCGCCGGAGAGGATGATCCCTCGCGGATTAAGCGCGGCGATCCGCTCCCACGGTGCGTCGTGCGGTACGAGCTCGCTGTAGACGTTCAACTCCCGCACGCGCCGCACGATCAGTTGCGCCGTCTGCGAGCCGAAGTCAACGACCACTACCGAGGACTGAGGACTGAGGTCTGAGGACTGAGTGTTCGCATCAATACCTGCTGCCTGCTGTCCGCTGCCTGCTGTCTGCTGCGTTATCATGGCCCCTCCGCTCCTTGCTCGCCGCCGAGATAGACGTAGCGTGTATCGAATTGCCAGTCGTGGATCGCCGCGATGTCCGCTTCGAGGCGCGGCGCGAGGGGATCGATGAACTTCGCGAGGTGGATGTCGACGATGTCCCGGTCATCGAGACCGAGGGCGCCGCAGAGGCTGTCGAGCGCGATCTTCAAGCCGCCGTCGAGGTCGCGGCGGCGTGGGGAGGAGAAGTGGAAACCGAAGTCGATGCCGAGCGGGGTGTCGCGCATCTCCTCCAACTCTTCGAGTAGGGCGGCATCGTGCGAAACGGCATTCTCCACCGCCGCCATCACCTGCTTCTTGAAAGCGGACGCCTCCTTGGAGAGCACACGCTTGTGGCCGACCGTGACGTATTGATTGTTCACACCGGGCGGCAGAGGAAGGGTCAGGCGCACCGGGGCCTCCCACGGATTCGCGGTCTGTCCGTACACACCGCGCATCCGTAGGATAGCCGCGCGAGTGGTGCAGCGTCAATGCGCGGGACGGGAACGTTGAAGCCGGGGAGAACCGCATGCTGCCCAGAGGGCGCCCGGCAAAGAACGCAGAGATCGCAGAGGACGGGAATGAAAGGATTTTTGCTCCCCCTCTTTCTTCCTCTGCGCCCCTCTGTGTCCTCTGCGTCTTTGCGGTTCATTTGGTTTCGATTGTCTTTACCCTTGTGGATGGCGCGGCACCGCTGCGCCCTTATCGAGCACGATGTGGTCGGTGCGACCGCCTTCTCGTCCGACCTCTTGCTGCTCACCGGTGCGTGCGTGGACGGCGCTCGTGCCTTCCTTCTGGTG
>JBPCMC010000448.1:0-31844 GCA_051002645.1 Thermomicrobiales bacterium | reverse complement strand
ATAAGCGCAGCGCCGCCCCCCACCCCCCCCCCCCCTCCCCCCCCCCCCCCCCCCCCCCCCCCCCCCCCCCACCAGGTCAACCGAATTATGCCTGAATGTCAGGGGCGGCAACGCTCGTGACAGTTGCCTGCCGCGCGTATAGACTACGTCGCTATGAGCACGAAAAGCACGCAACCGTTACGTTCGAGGCGGCGTCGGGAGAATGGTGGAACGATGGCGATGAACGACGCGCGGCTCGTCCTCGGGGCGCCGGGGTCGCGCGCCGCACTGCTGCGTGGCGTGGACGTGATGGCGGCCATCGTCCGCCCGACGCTCGGGCCGCTGGCGCGGACGGTAATGATCGCCGGTCAATTCCCGAACGCCGCCCCCGAACTGCTCGACAACGCCGCGACGATCATGCGGCGGACGATCCAGATCGACGACCCCTTCGCCGACATGGGCGCAATGCTCGTCCGGCACCTCGCCTGGACCGTCTTCGAGCGCGTCGGCGATGGCGCGGCGACGGCGGTCACGCTCGCCCATGCGCTCCTCCACGCGGCAGCGCCATCGGTGGCGGCGGGCGCGGACCCGCAGAGTCTGCGGCGTGGCATGGAACGGGGCCTGGCGGTCGCGCTGGATGAACTGCGTGGTCAAGCCCGCCCGGTCGATATGGCGGCGGAAGTGGCGGGCTGTATCGCGGGCATCGTGCGCGACGCCGCATTGGCCGGCACGATCGGCGAGATCGTCGAAGCGGTCGGGCCGGACGGCGCGGTGCTGGTCGAGGAATGGCAAGGGACGACCACGACCATTGCGTATATCGACGGACTGCGCTGGAAGGGCGGCCTGCTCTCTCCCTACCTGCTCGCGGCGGGCGCAACGGCGGGTCGTCTGCACGAGCCGCGCATCCTCGTCACCGATTGCCCGCTCGCCGGGGCCGATGATCTCTTGCCCGCCCTCGAAGCGTGCGTGGCGGCAGGTGAGCGGCAATTGCTCGTCATCGCGCCGGAGATAAGCGGCGCGGCGCTCGGCCTCTTGATCGCGAACCGCGAGCGGGGCGTGCTGGACGGCACGCTGGTCGTGCGGGCGCCCGGCAGCGACGCGGAGCGCGCCCGCATCCTGGAGGACATCGCGGTCGCCACCGGCGGGCGCGCCTTCCTGACGGCGGCGGGTGGGCGGCTTGCCGGCCTGACGATTGCCGATCTCGGTCGGGCGCGACAGGTCTGGGCGACTGCGGACACTTTCAGTATCCTCGGCGGGCGGGGCGACAAAGCCGCCATCCGCCAGCGGATCAGCGAGGCGAAGGCGGAACTGCGCGTGACCCCCGGCGATGACGACCGGGCGCGCCGACTGATCCGCGAGCGGATCGGCAAACTGGCCGGCACGGCGGCATTCATTAATGTTGGCGCACCGACCGAGAGCGCGCGGGCGGAGGCGCGGGCGCGCGTCGAGGCGGCGGTGACGGCGGCGCAAGCGGCCCTGCGCGCGGGAGCCGTGCCGGGTGGCGGCGGCGCGCTGTTCGCCTGCGTCCCAGCCCTGGAACGGCTCGCGGAAGGCTTGACAGGTGAGGAAGCGCTCGGTGTGCGGCTGCTCGCGCGGGCGCTCCCCGCGCCGATGCGCGCCATCGCCGCGAACGCGGGTATCGACCCAAGCGCGCTCTTCGCCGACGCCCGCGTGCATGAGCCGGGCTGGACCTTCGATGTCTTACAACGCCGCTGGGTCGATGCGTGGCAGTCCGGCATCATCGACCCGCTGCCCGTCGTGCTCGCCGCCTTGGAGGGGAGTGTCAGCACCGCCGTCATGGCGCTGACCACCGATCTCCTCATCCGCCACAAGCGCCCGGAGACGGCGAAGACGCCGTAGAAACCGATGAACCACAGAGACACAGAGGACACAAAGCGGGAAAGAGAAATGACAGAGATTCTCCTCCCTTCTCTGTACTCTCTGTCGGGCGCCCTCTGGGCAGCATGTGGTTCAATCGGTTTGTCATTGATTGATGAACGTGTGTCTCAGCGTGCCGCTGCTGCTGTCGATGCGGATGTAAAGCGATGCACGAGCCGCACCTGATCCGGCATGAGTGTCACGAGTGCGACCGTGCGCGGCCCGTCCAGAAACTCGACTTCGTATGCCTCATGATTGCCGTAGACCATGACGACGACGCCTTCCGCGCCCTTCGCCAGCCCATGATCCGACAACGGCTCTGCGAGGGCTACCGTGTCTAGTTCTTCCATCGTGGGGTGCGCTCCTCTTATGTTGCGGGGTGGGCGGTGACGAGTTGTGGCCGGGTGCCCCCATCGACAATATACCATACCGTTACGACGAGGGCGGTCGTGCCGTCCGGCATCGTCAACTCCCCGGTGACCTCGTAGTTCGTGCCCTTCCATGTCGGGCGACTCTCGGTAATCTCATGGGTCCGCACATGCCGCCGTAGGTCGTTCGCGAGTCGGCGCCACTCTTCCAGCGTATACCCGTGTCCCAGAAAGAAGCGTGCCTTTGGACCGCCCTTCTCGTGCGTCCGGTTAAGCAGATAGCCAGTTATCTTCCGCTCCGATATTCCCGCGCTTGCCGCATTCTGAACCTTCACCCTATCTTCTTTCACGACGTTGATACTCGCGCGGTCTGCCGTCAAAACAGGTGCGCTACGAACACGTTTCGCAACCAGACCGGGAACGGCGCAGGGGACAGTATACTGACCGGAGAGCAATACGTAGTGAGCCAGAAGGAGAATGAGAGAGGGAGGCGCGATGCCGGGGGGATGGGAACGTCTGGCGAGGCACGAGGGCGGTACGGTCGTTGCGCTGGCGAGCGTGCCCACGAAAGGCGGGGCGACGCTCTTCGCTGCAACGGCGGCGGGGCTCTTTCGCTCCAGTGATGCCGGGCATACGTGGGAGGCGGCAGGTGAGATGCTGCTGCCGCTGCTCGCCGCCGTCGCACCCTCGGCGCGCTTCGCGGAGAACAGACTGCTCTTCGCGGGTACGCAGACCGGCTTCCATCGCTCCACCGACGCCGGTCACACCTGGCGGCAGACGCTCTCCGGCGGGCGCGTCTTCGCTATCGCGCTCGTCCCCGGCGACGGTCAGGAGGAGCGCCTCTTCATCGGTACCGATATGGACGGCATCCTTCGCTCGGAGGACGGCGGGCAGACGTGGACGGGCGCGAACCCCGGCCTGCTCGATTTCACGGTGCTGGCGCTCGCCTTCTCGCCCGATGCCGCGCACGATCACACCGGCTTCGCGGCCACCGCGTCGGGCCTCTATCGCACGCGCAATGGCGGCCGGTCGTGGCGGACGGTCGAGTGGCCGCTCGACGATCCGGCAGTGCAATGCCTCGCGCTCTCGCCCGCCTTCGCCGACGACCGACTCGTCCTCGCCGGGACGGAAAGCGACGGACTCTGGCGCTCGGACGATGGCGGCGCTACGTGGGACCGCGTGCCGGGCCTGCCCGCCGGCCGCATCGACGCCCTCGCCTTCTCCACACCGTACGCGGCAACCCGCCTCGTCGCGGCAGCGACCGCCGCCGGTGTAGCACTCTCGCGCGACGGCGGGGAGACCTGGTCGTTGACGGGCGCCGCGCTGCCGCCCGTGTTCGCCCTCGCCTTCATCGCGGACGGCGACGCGGAGACGCTCGTCGCCGGACTGTATCGAGGCGGCGTCGCGCGCCTCGCCATTGCCGAGGGGGAGGGCCGGTGGCTTCCGGCCAACGCGGGGCTTGAGGCGACCTTTCTCTCTACGCTGATCGCTTCCCCACCCTCTGCCATCGACCAATTGCTTGTTGCGGCAGGGCCGGATGCCGGAATCCGCTTCTCGCGCGACGGCGGTCGGAGATGGGCCGATGCCGGTCTCATCGACATGGTGGTGTACGGAGCGGTCTGCGTGCTCGACGCCGGGGACAGTCAGGTCGTCATCGCAGCGACGGAGGCGGGCATCTACCGCAGCCGCAACGCCGGAGCGAGTTGGCAGGGTTCACTGCCGGGTGGCGAGGCGCCAACCGGCAGTGTCGTCGCCGGGTCAGCGGCGGGTGACGAGTACACGCCGGTGCTCGCGGCGACGCTCGACGGTCGCCTGATCGCGTCGGACGATGGCGGCGGGATCTGGCGCGCGCTCGACACGCCGTTCGGCGGGGCGGCGGTCGTCTCCATCGCCCATGCGCCCAACCGGACGCTATACGCCGGCACGATCCAGCCCATGACGGCGGGTGGTGGGGGAGAGGTGACGCTCTGGCGCTCCACCGATGCGGGCGGCACCTGGGTACGCTGGCTGGAAGAGCGCGGCGGCACGGGCACGCTACCGCTGGCGCTGCCGCCCGGCGGTGACGATGGTCCGTTCGTCGGTCTTGGCAATCGGGTGCTCCAGCCGCGCCGCAATGCCTGGCAGACGCGGGGCGGTATGCGTTCCCCCTTGTGGAGCGGCGCTTCGCTGATGACGGACGGCGGCAACCCGGCGGCGATCACCGCGCTGGCCGTCTCGCCCAACTATCCTGCCGATGGGATGGTCTTTGCTGCCACGAGCGCCGGTGTCTATCGCTCGCGCGACCGTGGTCGCGCCTTCGATCGCTGGAACGACGGTCTCGGCCCCGCGCCCGTGCTCGCCCTCGCCGCGACCGTTGCAGATGGCACGCCTATCCTCTTCGCGCTCGGTATCGACGGCACGATCTGGCGGCGGCGCTGCGACGCATGAACGGGATCGGTGACTACTCTCCCCGCCCTTTGGCGGTGAGGCTGCTCCAATGGATGGCGGTGGCCTGCCCGAAATCTGGCGTGGTGTGTACCTCCACCGCCACGACCCACTTCACCCACTGGAAGCCCCGACGCCCCGGCGCGACGAGGCGGAGGGGCGCGCCGTGCAGGTGGCTTAGCGGCTCCTCCCCGACGTGGGTGGCCAGTAACGCCTCGCGCGCCTCGGCGAGCGGCAGACTCCAGCGATAGCCCGTGACAGAGCGGAAACGCACCCACCCCGCTCCCTCCCGCACACCGGCGCGGTCGAGCAGGCTGCCGACTCGCGTGCCATGCCACATCTGGGTGCTGGCGAACCCGCCCGTGCAGTCCAGAGTCGCATCGAGCCGGTCGTCCGGCGGCAGATCGGCGGCGGTCGCCGTGAATGGCCGCGCGACGTGCCCGCCGACTGTCAGTGTCCATTCCGACGTGGCGAGCGGGCGCGGGCGGTCGGCGACCCAACTGGTCGTGGGGAAGGCGTTGCCCGCGTAGTCGCCGGTGGCGCGCGAGCCGGTGAAGCGCCGGTCGCCGCTGGCGAGGCGCTGCTGCGCGGGCCAGAGCGCCGCGCCGCCCGCCGCGAGGCCGATCCAACGCAGCGCCTGCCGCCTACCCCGCACGTCCTTGCGGCGGAGCGGCTTGGCCCGCGCGATCATGTGGGCCGAGACGAGGGCAACGAGCAGCAAGCCGAGGGCGATGTGCCAGTTCAGCAGGCCGAACCCCGCCGCGTCGAAGTCGCCACCCGCTACCCAGCCGATGCCGCTGCCGAGCGTGGCGAGGACGCAGAGCGTCGCGAGCAGGCCAATCAGTGTCTTCCTGTCCCATTGCCGTGCGTGGATCAGGCGCGGCAGGACGCGGCGCAACTTGCCGATCAAAAAGAGCGCGAGCGCGAGCCCCGCGACGCCATGCAGCGCGAAGACCCACCAGAAGCCGGGCCGGCCCACGGTGTTGCCGACCAGCCCGGTGGCGAGGGCAAGCCCGACGCAGAAGGCGAGACTCCAATCGGTGAGGCGGGCGGTCATGGCGCTCCTCGTAGGACTGAGGACTGAGGACTGAGAACCAAAGACGGATGAACCGGGTCTACTTGTCGGCCCCTTCCAGTATAGCCAATTGTACGCCATCGATTCCTTGCTCGCCCCCGTCCCACCTCCCTCAGTCCTCAGTCCTCAGTCCTCAGTCCTCAGTCCTCCCCCCAATCCTTCGTCTTCATGACAGAATCGTCATAAAACGGCGTGTGCGTACGTTGTAGTGATGTAGATAGATGCACGGGAGTTAACGATAAGGGGTTTCAATGAACCTGAGGACGCAGATCATCCGGGGCCAGGCGCTCTCATGGGTGCTCGTGGTGCTCGTCAGTAGCGTCGTCGCCTTCAGCCTCCAACGGAACGCGGTCTCCGCCGATCAGCGGAAGCAGGCGCTGGCGGAATTGACGCAACTCGAGGTGGTAAAGTCCGATGTCCTGGACCTCGAAACGGGCATGCGCGGCTACCTCCTGACGGCGGACACGCAGTTCCTCGAACCGTTCGACCGCGCGCGGGCCAATCTCGGCCCGGACATCGACAAGGAGCGCGCCCTCATTGCGACCGATGGGAAGAGCCCGGAGGCATCGCGGAACCAGGAGGCAATGCTCGCCGACATCCAGGCGCACGCCAACCTCTGGCTCGTCAGCGTCGCGGACCCGGAAATCGCCAACATCAGAGGGAACGCGAACACCGCCGTCAACATCCCGCTCCAGGTGCGCGGCAAGGAACTGATCGACCAGACCCGCAGCATCATCGATCGCTATCGCGCCGATGAGACCGGCATCCTCGATGACCGCGTCAACGCGGCGTACCGTATGCTGGCGATCCTCAAGTGGGTGACGGCGGCGGGGCTGATCGGCGTCATTCTCTCCTCCTTATTCTCCGGTCTCTGGCTCGCCCGTGCGATGACCAGGCCAATGGCGCGGATGGCGCGGGGGGCGCAGCGCCTCGCCGATGGCGCGCTCGACGAGCGGGTGGCGGTCTCCGGCGCGCGCGAGTTGACGCAACTAGCGCGTTCGTTCAATGAGATGGCCGAGAAGTTGCAGGCATCGCGGGCCGATCTCGCCGGGCAGAATGCCATTCTCAGCGAGCAGACGCGCGGCCTCGCGCGGGCGAGCGCCATCGAGCATACCGTCAGCGATGTGCTGCGCGCCTTCACCGCCAGTTACGACCGCGACGCGATCCTCAAGGACTTGCTCGCCCTGCTCGCCGAGCGGCATGGTTTCCTCGTCGGCGCGATTTATCGCTATGACGAGTGGGAGGGCGCATTCATCGTTGCCGCCGCGCACGGGGTTGCGCGGAATCTGCAGACGCGGCTCGATCTGCACGAGGGGGTCGTCGGCCAGACCGTACTGGATCGCCGGATCACCGTGCTGGACGATTGCCCGCTCATGCACGTCAATACGGGGCTGGACCTCGCGCCCGCCCGCGTGACGGTGATCGTGCCGGTCTACTATCAGGACCGTATCATGGGCGCGATGACCCTTGCCCATACTGCCGCGCCGGACGAGACGACGCTGAACTTCCTCACCCAACTCGGGCAGCAACTCGGCATCGCCCTGCAGAATCTCGACCAATACACGAATCTCCAGACGCTCTCCAGCCAGTTGCAGGCGCGGCAGGCGGAGATCGAAAGCAAGAACCACGACCTCGAGCGCGCCGATCAGATGAAGAGCGAGTTCCTGGCGAACATGAGCCACGAACTGCGCACGCCGCTCAACGCGATCATCGGCTTTTCCGAGCTCTTGCAGGAGCAATTCTACGGGCCGCTCAACAAGGAGCAGGACGATTACCTTTCCAATATTCGCACCGCCGGAGAGCACCTGCTCGGCCTGATTAACGACATTCTCGACCTCTCCAAGATCGAGGCG
Source organism: Thermomicrobiales bacterium (assembly GCA_051002645.1). Lineage (GTDB taxonomy): Bacteria > Chloroflexota > Chloroflexia > Thermomicrobiales > JALYUS01 > JALYUS01. The sequence continues at coordinate 24,267 of JBPCMC010000448.1, read as the reverse complement.
GGGCGAATGGAACTCGATCTCGAGGCGGTCAATCTGCCACAGATGCTCGAATCGAGCCTGACAATCGTCAAGGAGAAGGCGTACACCAACGGCGTCCAATTGCATGTGGATGTCGGCGATACCGGCATGGTCACCGCCGACGCGCGCAAATTGAAGCAGATTCTCTTCAATCTCCTCTCGAACGCGGTGAAGTTCACCCCTTCGGGCGGTTCGGTCAGCGTGACTGCGCGCGTCGCGAGCGATGGGGACGCCGTGGAGATCGCCGTTGCGGACACCGGCGCCGGGATCAGCGCGGAGGATCAGCAGAAGCTCTTCCGGGAGTTCACCCAGGTGGATGGCTCGCTCTCTCGCCGCCACGAGGGGACCGGCCTCGGCCTCGCCCTCACCAAGCGGCTCGTCGAACTGCATCACGGCACGATCGGCGTGCGTAGCGCCGTCGGCGAAGGCAGCACCTTCACGGTGCGATTGCCTTTGACGAGGACTGAGGACTCAGGACTGAGGACTGAGGGAAGACTGGTCCCCGCTCAGTTCTCAGTTCTCAGTCCTCAGTCCTGCCCCCGTGAGACGCCTCTCATCCTCGTCGTCGAGGACGATGACCCGACGGCGGAACTGGTCGCGGCCTATCTGGAGAGCGCGGGGTACGAAACGGCGCGGGCGCGTGACGGCGAGGAAGGGCTGCGAATGGCCCGCGAGCGCGCGCCGGACGGTATCACGCTCGACGTGATGATGCCCGTCATGGACGGCTGGACGTTCCTGGAGCAGACATCCGAGGATGCGGAACTCTCCCGGATTCCCGTCATCGTCCTCAGCATGGCGAGCGACTTGAAGCATGGCTTTAGTCTTGGCGCATCGGCGGTGCTCGGCAAGCCAGTGCGGCGCGACGAGTTGTTCCAGGCGCTTGCCGCGCTCAACATCACCGCGCGCCCCAACGAGCCCACCCGCGTCCTCGTCGTGGACGACGACCCGAAGGCGGTCGAACTGATCTCGGACTTCCTCTCCTCGTTCGGCCATCAGGTCCACAAAGCATACGGCGGCGCGCACGGTATCGAGATCGCCGACGACCAGCACCCGGACCTAATCATTCTCGACTTGATGATGCCGGAGGTGAATGGCTTCACGGTCGTGGATACCCTGCACAATAACCCACGTACAGCGGATATCCCAATCATCATCCTGACCGCCAAGATCGTCAGCGCGCAGGAGCGGCAGCGATTGAACGGCCACATCGTCGCTATCGCCGGGAAGAGCGGCATCGACCGCGCCGCCTTCCTCTCCGAAGTCAATCGCGCCGTCCGCCCCCGCGAGCGGGAAGTAGCCGGAAGCCGGAAGCCGGTAGCAAGTAGTCAGTAGCAAGTAGCAAGCACTTCCGGTTCCGGCCACTTGCTACTTGCTACTTGCTACTCGTCAGGGTTTGGCCGTGGTGGTCGGTGCGGGCGGCTGGGGCGGGGAAGGGGCCTGCGGGCCGGTGATCAGATCGTCGCGGATGAAACCCGGCTTGCCCGCGATGGAGACGCGCACCCACTTCGATGTACCGTCCGCGCCCGCGACGTTCGTCTCCAGGACAGGCGCCTCCGCGCCGAAGTCGAGCTTGGTGATCACCGCGCCGTTGGTGTCCGGCGCGTCCCGCACATTTGCGCCATCGCTCGCCGTTACCTTGACGACCTGGCTCGGCGTACCGGACGGCGCGGCGGCGGGCACGGTCCCCGCAGGCGCGGAGGCGGAGGACGCAGCGGGTGGTCGCGTCGCCTGCGCGGGCGGTGCAATGCCAGGCGCGGAGGACGGCGCACTCGTCGTCGCGCGGGCCACGGCGGAGCCGCTCGCGGCGGGTGTCAGCACGCCGGAGACCTGCGTCTGCTCCACGCTGCGTGTCGTGGTCGCCGCGACATCCGCTGTCGGTGAGGAGGAACTGCCACCCCCACCGCAGGCAACGAGCAGCAAGCCGAGGAGCATCCACCATCGTCGCATTGTCCACCTCCGGTCGCCGGGCGCAGTCACTGCTCCCCGCGCATCTCTTCCTGTGCGACAGCGCCACCGATCTGGGAATCTCGTGCGACCTCGGTCCGGGAACGATGGCATTCGTGATTGATCGAGGAGACGAGCGGTGAGCGCCCCGCGTACGTACTATATCATGCGCACGGTCATTCGCATCATGGTGTTCCTCTTGCATATTTGTATCCAGCAGTGACAATAGAGCGTACGGACAGGACGGGCGGATCGCTCCGCTGCCTGCTACCGATGAAGGGGAAGTGATGGCTCAAACGATTCTTGTGGTGGACGATAATGAAACGAACCTACGCCTGATTAACGCCGTCCTCAAGACGCGGGGCTACGAACTCCTGTCGGCGACGAGTGGCGAGGCGGCGCTGGAGATGCTCGCCGCGCAGCACCCGGCGCTCGTCCTGATGGATGTGCAGATGCCCGGCCTCTCCGGCATCGATGTCGCCCGGACGATCCGGGCGATGCCCGCGCTGGCGGAGTTGCCGCTGGTCGCGATCACCGCAATGGCGATGAAGGGCGACCGCGAGGAAATCCTGGCGGCGGGCTTCAACGACTACCTCGCCAAGCCATATAAAATGGGCGACCTGCTCGCCCTCGTCGCCCGCTGGCTCCCGACAGAGAACGAGGGCTGAACGGGGTGATACATCAACCGCCAAGACGCCAAGAACGCCAAGAAGAGACAGAGGAGATCCTTTTCTACTCTCTCCGCTTGGCGTTCTTGGCGTCTTGGCGGTTAGGCATTTAAGGAGCGTCTGAATGGCGTATGAGCGTGAAGCGGATGTCCTCGCCGGTGCTGTGCGGGCGGCGGGGGAGGCGATCAAACGACATTTCGTGGCGGGCGCGCAGGTCTACACGAAAGCCGACAACAGCCTCGTGACGGACGCCGATCTGGCGGCGAACACGATCCTCATCGAGCGGCTGCGCGCCGCCTTCCCGGATGACGCCATCCTCTCCGAGGAAGTGCAGCCGGACACTGCAATCGACGATGCCGCGCGCTGCTGGATCATCGACCCGCTGGACGGTACGGCGTATTTCGTGCGCCGCGAGCCCGCCTTCGCCGTGATGGTCGGGTTGGTGGTCGGCAGTCGCCCGGTGGTCGGGGCGATCTTCAACCCGATGACGGACGAATTCTATGCCGCCGTAGACGGCGAGGGCGCGACGGTGACACGCGGCGGGGAAACCACTCCGCTCCGCTTCCCAGCCGTATCGTACGAGAGGGCCCGCCTCGGCGTGACGCCCGGCTCCTTCCGCACCCTGACGACCGGCACGCCGCGCTGGACGGACGATCCTGCCCGTTTCACGCTTACCGGGCTGAACTTCGGCTTCCGCCCCGAGGCGCTCGACAAAACCTTCGACGCCTATATCGGCTGGATCGCCAGCCCGAACGTGGGCGGCTACCCGTGGGACCTCTGCGCGACCGATCTGATCATCCATGAGGCGGGCGGCACGCTCACCGATATCTTCGGGCGGCGGCATCAGTTCCGCCGCGTCCACGAGCGCGTCTATGGCGGCATCGTCGCCGCCCGTGATGCCACGCTCCATGCCGCCGTCCTGAGTCACATTGCGGAAAGCGGCACATAGCACGGTACCGCAGTGCCGCAGTCGTCACGCAGTTCATCACGAAAAACCCGGTGGGGCAGGCTGAGACTGGCAACCAGGAGGCCCCACCGCCGGGCCACGTAATGACCTCCCCTGCACACGCGACGCATGCAGAAGCGTCTTGTCTGCGATCGCGTCCCGTGGTAAGGGTGAATGCGGGATCCCTGCGGATCAATTTGCCGGGGATCGTCGATAGATGCGGGACAGTCTTTCCGTGAACGGGTCTGAGGTGTCTCCATGTCTGGCGTGTCTCGGTCTCGTTGCATAACCCGCCGCTCGTTCGTCGGCGCTTCCGCTACCATGGCGGCGCAGCTCATCCTCATCGCCTGTGGCGCCGAGCCGAATGCATCTGCCATCATTCCTACCCGTACTCCGACGCCCGCCCCCACGCGCGTGATCGTCATCCCGACCGTCGTCCCGCCACCAACGCCCGTTGTTCCCGTTCCGCTTGGCCCTGCCGACGTGGTCGGAATCATTGACACCGGAGCGTCGGCCCCGATCGGTGTGACGGTGGACGGACGCGGGAACCTCTTTGTCGTCGATGTCGCTCCGCGCATTCAGAAGTTCGGGCCTGATGGTCGATTGGTGGCCGCGTGGGGGAGGCAAGGGAGCGGCGACGCGGAGTTCTTGCTCACCGACGCGCAGATCAACGGCAACAATATCGCGGCGGACCCCGAAGGCAATCTCTACGTCCCGGATACGGGCAATGCACGCATCCAGAAGTTCGATGGGAATGGCCGGTTCTTGTTGGCGTGGGGGAGTCGTGGGAACGCCGACGGGCAGTTCAGTTTCCCGCACGGCGTAACCGTGGACGCATCGCAGCGGGTTGTCTATGTCGCGGACACGAACAACAATCGGGTGCAAGGGTTCGATACGATGGGGCGATTCGTCGCCGCATGGGCGGCGGGCACATGGACGCTGGTCGATGTGACGGCGGACGGCGTGGGCAATCTGAGCCTCGTGGATGTCGGAGGGCCGACGGTTCAACTCCGGACCGCCAATGGTCAGCCGCTGGGGGCATGGGGTCGCTATGGCAGCGGGAACGGACAGATGGTCCGGCCGCTGAGTACCGCGATCGACGGGCAAGGTACTATCTTCGTTGCCGATACGGGCAACCACCGCGTGCAGCGGTTTGATCGCGGCGGGCGGTTCCTCGCGCAGTGGGGAACGCAAGGGCGCGGCATCGGGCAGTTCCAGTATCCCACAGGAATTGCGGTTGATGCGTCAGGGTCTGTCTTTGTTGCGGATATGGGCAATCACCGCGTGCAGCTATTTCGGGTCCGCTAGCCTGGAAGGGGAGGCATGTCAGAGCGAATTGCCCGGTACATCACCGCGCGCTGCCCGTACTGCGATGGCGCGCTTGTGGAGGCACAGGATACCCTCGACCATGCGTGGAGCGAGCATGGTTGGATGGCATACGCCCCTCGCGTGCATGGCCCGCTCCGGGTGCAATTTCGCTGCGAGCAGGGGCATACGGGCGTGTTGCAAGGAATATTCGCGGACGGCGCGCTACGGTGGCGCCTGGCGAATGAGCCTCCGCAATGATCGCGCGGAATGGCTCCGCAAGATCAATGCAATGTACCGTTGCTTCGTACGTTTTTGAGGGAATTTTTACGTTTCCAGCGGTTGATTTGGTATACTCTTGGCAAGGTTTGTGTATGGGCAGGGGCGGTGCGAATATTTCTGCGATGCCCAGGATGCATACGGGCACACGAAGGACGCCGACCGATGCCTGACGGCCAACGAGCGAAGAAGCGTACACCACAGAAGAAAATCACTCATAGCCTCGTCGCGCTCGGTTCCGCCGCGATTGTCTCCGTCTATGCCGCCGGGTATGCGCGCACGCAATCGGCGGCGGCGCAGTTCGATGTGCAGGCGCTGCCGACAAGCGTCATGTCCAGTGTGCCGGTCGCCACCGAGGTCGCTGCGACGCGCACTCCCGTTGTACGCTTCCGCCCCATCTTCCCGGTCGCCGGGCCGAATATCTCATCCACCGGTGTGCCGACGAGCGTCGCGGCGGTTGTACCAACCATTGCCCCGACCGTCGCGCCGACGGCGGCCCCGGCGAGCAGCGCCGGGAAGTACAGGGATGGCTCGTACGTCGGCCTCGGGCGCAGTCGCCACGGCAATATTGAGGCGACGGTTGTCGTGCAGGGCGGCAAGATCGTCTCCGCGAAAATCAGCCAATGCCTGACCCGCTACCCCTGCTCGATGATCGACGCGCTGCCCGGTCAGGTCGTCGCGCAGCAGTCGGCGGCGGTCGATTTCGTCTCGGGGGCGACGGACAGTTCAACGGCCTATCAGCAAGCGGTCGCGAACGCGCTCGCGAAGGGCTCATGAGCGGGATCGTACGCGCAGTGACCACCCATTCCCGCTCCGCCATCTTCATGGATACGCTCGTCACGGCATCGGTCGTCTCCGATCTTTCCGAGGAAGCGGTCGCGGAGCGCATCGGGCGCGCCTTCGGCTGGTTCGCCCATGTCGAGCAGATATGCAGCCGCTTCGACCCGGAGAGCGAGCTCTCGCGGCTCACGGCGCGCGCCGCCGAGCCCGTGCCGGTCAGCCCGCTCCTCTTCGAGGCGATCCGCTTCGCGATCGAGGTCGCGCGGCTCACGCACGGCGCGTTCGACCCGACGATTGGGCACGCACTGACGCGCCGGGGCTTCAATCGCAACTACCGCACGGGGCAGATGCTGGACGCGCCGGGCGCGATGACGGAGCGCCCGGACTACCGCGATGTCGCGATCGACGCGGCGGCGGGGACGGTCACCTTTCTGCGGCCGCTGGCGCTCGATCTCGGCGCGGTGGCGAAGGGGCTGGCGATCGACCTGGCGGCGAAGGAATTGGCAGACTTCTCCGGCGCGGTCGTCGAGGCGGGCGGGGATCTCCACGCGCGGGGGCGGAACGAAGCGGGCGAACCGTGGCGCGTCGGTATCCGCCACCCGCGCCAGGATGACGCGCTGATCGAGGTCCTTCACGTCGCGGATGCGGCGGTCTGCACGTCCGGCGACTACGAACGGCGGGGCAACCGTGCGGGCGACCACCATCTGCTCAATCCCGCCTCCGGGGATTCGGCGCGCGCGGTCGCCAGTGTGACGGTCGTCGCGCCGACCGCGATGGTCGCCGACGCGCTCTCCACCGCCACCTTCGTGCTCGGCCCGACGCGCGGCCTCCGTTTCCTCGCCAGCCAGGGCGTAGATGGCCTGATTTTCTCATCGACGCTGAAGCGGCACGCAACAGCGGGGCTGACGAGGTATCTGCAGTGACGACATGGGTAGCGATGAAGCGGTTTTTTCGCACGCCGAAGGGGTATCTGCTGCTCATTCTCGCCCTGCTTGCGGTGCTGGCGAGCGCGGATGGCGGGACGCGCCGCAGCGCCATTGGCCTGTTCGGCGCGGTCGCGGCGGCGGTGCTGGTCGATATCGCCATCGTCCGGGTCTGGCGCGGTGTCTGGTTCTTCCCGAGCGGCGCGCTGCTCTCGGGCCTGATCGTCGCGCTCATCCTCAGTCGCGCCGAGCCGTGGTATGTCCCGGCCGCCACCGCCGCCATCGCCGTCGCGTCCAAGTACGCACTGCGGACACGGCGAGGACACATCTTCAACCCGGCCGCGCTCGCGCTTGTGGCGGCCTATTTCCTCTTCGCGAGCGGGCAGGACTGGTGGGGCGCGCTCGCCAACCTGCCCGTACCCTTCATCGCCATACTGCTCGCAACGGGGATTTTTGTTGCCGATCGGGTGAACAAACTGCCGATGGTACTCATCTTCCTCGGCTGCTATTTCCTGCTCTTCACAGGCTTTGCCTTCGCGCGCGATGCCACACAGGTCGTGGAGATCTTCCGCGCGCCGGACGTCAATGCGACCCTCTTCTTCGCCCTCTTCATGCTCACCGACCCGCCCACCTCGCCGACACGCTACAACGATCAAATCGTCTACGCCGTGCTCGTCGCCCTCGGCGCTGTGATCACCTACTTCACGTTCGGCGCGGTCTACTATCTGCTCGCGGGCCTGCTGATCGGCAATGCATGGGAGATGTGGCGGCGCGTCACCGCACGGGCGCGTTCCTCCGCTGCGCTCGCGCGGACGTAGCGTGCAATTACGCCGTCTGAATCCGGAAGGACGCATGTCGGCGAACACTCGATTTCTGGAGAGGAACAAGTTAGGGTTGAGCATGAAAAATCTCAGCGCCGAAGAGATCACCGCGATGCTCGAACTGCCGACAGACGATCCGCTGAAGAAGTGGAATACCCTACGCAAGCGCCTCTTACATGATGCGCCTGTCCGAGAACTGGTTATCGCGCTCCAGCAAGCCCACTCTCAATATGGGCAAAACATGCTTATGCATACCTTAGGGATGCTTGGGGCCAAGAGCGCTCTCCCTGTACTCGCGTCGTATATAGACGATCCGAATCCCTCAAGGCGTGGTTTGGCTGTCGACGTTATTGGGAGAATCGCGGTGATCAACACGAGGAGGAGAGGCAAGGGACACCATACGCCTTACCCCCCAGACATCGGTGAGAGGATCATGCAGCGATTCGAGAAAACGGAACCGCTAGAAGAGCTACGCCCAGGTCTCGCCCTGGCGCTGGGGGCTCTCCACTTCCGCCCGGCGACCCCGTCCCTCATTGAGGCTCTGGGGAGCGCTGAGGTAGGACTGCGGGTGTGCGCGGCAGTCGCACTCGGCCAGTTGCACGCTCCCGAGGCGATCCCCGCGCTGGACAGCGCCAGGGAGAGGGAGAGCGATAAATCCGCACGGAGACAGATCGACTACGTCATCGCGAGAATTATGGAATCATCCACACATGCCAAAGCAGAAGGGAACGGCACTGAACCGAGTATGGTGTGACCGGAACTCCGAAACTGGCTCGGTGATCCTATTGATCTTGCCTCTCCGTGGTGAACGGCAGGCTGGAAAGCCTACTACCACTGGGTGTGAGGTTGGGAACATCTGGCGCGCCTACGACGTTATGGTAAGTAGGAAGAACTCGGAGGGATGTTCCCCTACATCCCTCGGCGGTGATGGTTCCCCAACCATGATCGTTCTTCTTCCCCTCCTCCCCACCCTGCGGTTCCCCAACCGCAGGGCTTTTCTTAAGGACTGAGGGCAAAGGACTGAGGACTGAGCGGAGATAGCGCATCGACGAGCGGCGCGCACCATGCCGTCGGAGACGCAAAGCGTATGCGCCCTGCGCCGCAGGATTGTCAGCGCGATCGTTTCTCGTATACCCTCTCCGTACGGTCGTCGGGCTGGCGCAGGCAGATCGTGGTGTCTCGCGCCGACACTCTCCACGGGGGCATGGTTGCCAATGCGGGCCAGAACGTATCGCGGGATGCATGGAGGAAAGATGGGCGGATCGCTCCGGTCGTTCCTGCTGATGTGCATCGCGGTCGTCGTTGTCGCGTCAGCGTCCGCTGGCGTGGCCGCCGCACAGAACTTCGCGGACGCACGGTTTGCGTCCGTCTGGAACGCGGATGAGGGCAAAACGCCGAACTTCTGGGGGCCGCTCCGCCTCGCCTCCGACGGCATCCAGGAACCGTACAACGGCGGCGCGCGGCTCGTACAGTACTTCGACAAGGGGCGGATGGAAGTGACGAATGGGCAGGTCACCTTCGGCCTGCTCGCCACCCAGATGGTCACGGGCGATATCCAGCAGGGGGATCAGTCGTTCCGGCACGCCGCGCCCTCGCTCGTCAAGATCGCCGGCGATGCGGACGGCCTTGGCCCCTCCTACCGGACGATCGCCGAGAATCGCTCCCAACTCCTCGCGCCGCACGATTCCAAGCCAGGGCAGGAAATCGCCCTGCTGTTCGACAAGAGCAACGCCCTGATCGTGAGCCCGAATCCGGCGAGTCCGGGCGGCCCGATTGCGAACGGCTCATACGACAGCGCCACGCAGCACAATGTCCTCGCCGCTTTCGCGGATTACCGTCTCCGCGTGGGGGCGGGGGCGATTGGCCTCGCCATTTCGGAGCCGTTCGCGGCCTATTTCACGGTCGGCGGTGTCGAGCGGGCAATCGCGGTGCAAGTCTTCGAGCGGCGGGTGCTGACGTATACCGAAGGCAATCCGCCGGAATTTCGCGTGGAGATGGGGAATATCGGCCAGCATTTCCTCGGCTGGGCATCCAGTAGCGGCTAGCCGGGGTGGAGCCGACGAATGCGCCCGCCGCTTGATCCCGCGCTCAGTGCTGGGGCGGTTCTCCCGCGTCGGATGCCCCGCCGGCCGGGTCGGAGGGGCGAATACCCGCGCGCGCCAGGAGGTCGCGCAAGGGTGTTTCGCTCGCCCCGGTTGTTGATGTCGTCCCGTTGGCGGCGGTGGTGCGGTCGGTCGCAGGCCGCCCCTCGCTCGCCGCGATGGCAACCGGGGGCAGCGCGGCCCCGCTGCCGACCGCTCTGCTTATCGGCGTAACGACCGATCGCGGCGCGTTCCGCGTGCCCGCCGTGAATTCGGTGCGCACCACCGGGCCCAGGAGCACGAGGAGGATCGCTACCAGGGCACATGCGCCGAACAGCCGGCGATGATCCGTGTATCGCTGGGGCGGTGTGCCAATCGCGTCGAGTGCCGCATCAAGTCGCGCGAGGGCGGCATCGGTGGGCATGAGCCGCGCTTCGTGCGCGGCGTATGTCCGCTCCAGGAGCAGGCCGAGCCGTGCCTCATCCGCATGGCGGTCGTCGAGGCGCTCCGATGGGTCGTACCCTGAGTAATGCAATTGGCTTCCCTGTCGCATCGCTGTTCCTCTCACCGCTCCGCCAGGGCGATGCGCGGCCGCCCGATCATTGCGTCCCCGATCCAGGCAGACGCCGCCTGCGGACGCTCGCCCAATTCCGCCGCGAGCGCGCGATGCGCTCGGTGCAACCGCGACTTGACGGTACCACGGCGACACCCCAATGCCTCCGCCATCTCGGCCTCGCTCAGTTGGCTATAGTGGCGCAGCACGAGGATCGCCCGATGGCCTGCCGGTAGCCGCTCCAGCGCCCGCCAGATCGTCTCATGCAACTCCGCCCGCTCGGCATACTCGGCGGGGCCGGGCTCGGGGTCGGCCCCGAGCAGCATGTCGAGATGCCACTCCGAGCTCGGCAACGGCAGATGCGCGCCGCGCCGATCGCGCCGGAGATAGTCCATGCTGACATCGTGGATGATCCGGTAGAGCCAGGGGAGAAACGGTCGCTCCGGGTCGAAGCGGCGGAAGGCGGTGAAGAGCTCGATGAAGACGAGTTGGACGATCTCCTCCGCAGCGTCCTCGCGGTGCGTGATGAAGAGGGCGCTGCCGAAGACGCGCCGGTGAAACCGCCGGAAGAGCTCCGCGAACGCCGCGCGGTCCTGCGCCGTGCAGCGGCGATAGAGGGCAATGAGATCCGGTGCATCACTCATCCACGGCTCCTGCCGACGCGCAACCCTCGCGACGACGTGACACGTTAACTCCCCCGCGAGCGCGAAATCGGTTCCATCCGGCGGATCGCGCGGCAGCGTACCCTTTGTCACGTTACCCGGCAGCCAACTCCTCACTGCCGCAGTGTGCACATCATCCCCGATATGCACAAGGGCGCTCCCGCGATCGCGGGCAGACGCACCCACGCAGGGAACCAATCGGGCGGCAACAGGGGAGTAGTGTGTGCAATCGGAACGGACCGGTCGCGTAGCGTATGGGGCTCATTGGGTCCGCGACGAGCAGGGGAGGGTACGAGTTTGAGGATGATCGGGCGTCGGATGAGCGTGGCAATGGCCGCGCTTGTTCTGTTCAGTCTCCTTGCGGTGGCGCCGGCATCGCCGGTCTCCGCGGCGGTCGATTTCCAGCCGGACACGGGGCATTATCTCGCCGCGCAGTTCCGGTATGCCTGGTACGGCAATGGCGGGGTGGCGCAGTTCGGCCTCCCGATCACCAAGGTCTTCGACCAGCAGTCGGAGGACGGCAAGAGTCATCCGACGCAATACTTGCAGCGCGCCGTCTTCGAGCAGCACGACGAGAATCGGGGGACATCGTTCCAGGTGCTCGGTCGCCGCCTCGCCGCTCTGCAAACGGCGGACCGGGCGAAGAGCGACCCGCACTTCCAGCCGGTCGGCAGCCCGAACGACGGGCGGTTATTCTTCGGCCAGACCAATCACACCATCGGCGGGGGCGATGACGCCAATAAAGCGATTCGCGCCTTCTGGGAGTCCGCAGGGGCTGGCAATATCCAACGCAGCATCATCATCTTCGGCTACCCGATCTCGGAGCCATTCGACGAGCAGAACGCCCCCGCCCCGGCGGGCGACGGACAAACGCACCGCGTGCAGTATTTCGAGCGCTATCGCCTCGAATACCACCCGGAGAATGCCGATCCCTTCAAGGTGCAACTTGGCCTGCTCGGGGTGACGCAGGCAGACAAGGACAATCTCGACCCGGCCCTTCGCGCGCCGGAACCGGCCGGGCAGCCGCCGACGGATTGCATCGGTCAGGGGCCATGCACGGGGCAGCCGCTGGTGCGGAGCTACGCGAATGTCCATGTAGGGGATGCCGGTCAGGGCTACGGCTTCAACGTGGACGGCTCCGGCCTGGATGCGGGCGGCAAGGACATCATGTTCGGCAAGGTCTACGGCGCGGGCTTCGGATGGGTTCGCCAGCAGGTGCGCTGGAGCAGTTACGAACCCGTCAAGGGGCAATTCGGCAACGACTACGTCGCCAACGTGGACGCCTTCGTCAATGCCGCGACCTCGGCGGGTGTCAATGTGATGCTCAGCCCGGTCAGTTCGCCGGCATGGACGGGCGCGGCGAATGGTGGCCTGCCGCCGAATCCGCAGGACTTCGCCGACTTCATCGGCTTCATGGCGAATCGCTACAAGGGCAAGATCGCCGCGTACGAGGTCTGGAACGAGCAGAACTACGCCGTCGAGACGGGCGGCTCGGTGAACCTCAGTGACCCCGCCGCCCCCTATCTGCCGGTGCTCAAGGCAGGCTATCAGACGCTCAAGGCGGTCGACCCGAAGATCACCGTCGTCTTCGGCGGCATGACGCCGACCAGCACGGTGAACGCGGCAATCGCCATTGACGAGGTGCAATACCTGCAGAAGATGTATCAGCAGCACCCGGAGGTGAAGAACTTCTACGATGTGCTCGGCGCGCACCCCGGCTCGAATTGCAACCCGCCGGACAACTCCTGGCCCGGCAATCCGGCGACCAACCCGTGCGGCGCCGACCCGGACGGTACGCGCTCCTACACGACGAATAACGCCTTCTATTTCAAGCGCATCCTCGACGTTCGCGCCGCGATGGAGCAGAACGGCGAAGGCGGCAAGAAGATGTGGCTGACCGAGACCGGCTGGGACAGCAGCGCGAACCCGCCCGATGCCTACAAGTACGCGCGGTACGTCTCCGATCAGCAGCAGGGGCAATACCTCACCCGCGCCTACGCGCTCGGCACGTCGTATCCGTGGATGGGCGTGATGTTCGTCTGGAATCTCAACTTTCAGGTGACGACGAGCGGCCCGAGCGACGAGAAGTACGGTTGGGGTGTGGTGAACAGCGACTGGTCGCCGCGCGCGGCCTATTACGCCCTCTCCACGATGGTCAAGTAGCGGCGCCAGCGCCCGGTGGTGGGTTCGTGTGGCGATGATGCGCAGTCGGCGCCCGGTTGCATCGCCCAACGTTATCCCACCACCGAACTGCTCAGAAGACGTAATCGAACGCGCCGCGTGCGGGGACGAGGACCATGCGAGGCTGCTCGGTATAGGTCTCCATCGCCATCGCCTGGTAGACAAATGTGGCGTTCGGGTGGTTGGCGATGGCGGCGGGGCGGCCGGTCGCGTCGATCGCGACGATGTTCATCGAGCCGAAGTAGTCGTCCTCCAGGTCGTTCAGGTCGCGCATCGCCTCGGCAAGGGCGCTTTCCAGTCTCATGCCCATCTTCAGGTAGAGCACGACGCTGCGGGAGGTCGCGCAGCGGATCGCCATCTCGCCGCGCCCCTGGCAGGCGGCGGCGCCGTAGCGGTTGTCCGCGTAGTTGCCCGCCGCGATGATCGGGCTGTCGCCGAGGCGACCGGGATACTTCCAGCTCCAGCCGCTCGTCGAGACGGCGGAGGCGATATTGCCCGCCGCGTCCCGCGCGAGGAAGTTCACCGTGCCGGTGTTCTTGTGCGGGTCCACCATCTGGGCGACCCAGCCGCGCACCTTCTCCTGATACTTGGCCGCGCCGACATCATGGATGCGGATGCGCTGATCGAGTTGCTCGCGCCAGGTCTTCTGTACGTCGGGCGTGAGGAGGTTTTTCCGCTCCATGCCCATCTCGGCGGCGAACCGCTCCGCGCCCGGCCCAACGAGCATGACGTGCGGCGTCTCCTCCATCACCCGCCGCGCCAGGGTGATGACGTGCTCGTACTCATGGACCGCGCCGACCGCGCCCGCCGCGAGCGTCTTGCCGTCCATGATCGAAGCGTCCAACTCGACCTCGCCGAGCAGATTCGGCAGGCTGCCGAAGCCGACGCCAATGTCCGCCGGGTCCGACTCCACCGCGCGGCAGCCCGCCTCAACCGCGTCCAGCGCGCTGCCCCCGCCACGTAGCGCCGCGATTGCCTGCGCGATACCCAGTTTCCCATTGTCACTCGCCACGACGATTGGCTCGAAATCCGTCACAATTATCTCCCTTCCTATTCCGCGACGCGCAGCATACTACAGGAAATGGCTGCCGGTTATCTCGCTGATGAAGATGGCGATGCCGAGCAGCGCGAGCACAATCCCGGCAGCAAGCTCGGCTCGTTCACCCAATGCCGTGCCGAGCCGTTGCCCGATGAGGAGTCCTACGAAAGTGAGCGCGAATGCCTGCACGGCGATGTAGGCGAGCGCGGGCCCCAGCGATACGTGGAGGACACCGAGCGCGAACCCGACCGCGAGTTCATCCAGACTGACCGAGAGGCCCGTGAAGATGAGCGGCCGCGTCCTGTCGTCGGGTAGTGGGGCGCTATCATCGTCATCATCGTCATCAACGATTGCTTCTCTGATTTCCAGCCCACCGATGACAATGAGGATCGCCGCCGCACTATAGGTCGCGATCTCGCCGAGGGAGGTACCGAGCCGCTTGCCGATGAGCAAGCCAATGACGGGCATCAACCCCTCGCAGAGCGCGAAGGTCAGCCCGACCCGCAGCCAGCGATTGCGCGGCAAGCCGGACAATCCCAAGCCAAGAGAAACGGCGAGGGTATCCAGCCCGAGCGAGACGAAGATGATGGCGGTCGCGATCACCGATTATGCCTCGCTGCGGATCGCGGCGAGCCCTTCCTTCAATCCGTAGTAGACGATGACGAGTCCGGCGAGGGGATCGCCCCACCACCAGCCGAAGGCGGCATTGAGGACGAGACCCACGAGTACGGCCGCAGCGAGGATCCCGTCAATCAGGGTGACACGTCCTTCGGTGATGAGGACGGGGTTGTGGATCTTCTCGCCCGTTGTCTTCTTGCCCCATGCGAGGAGGAGCATCGCGACGAACGTCAGTGAGAGCCAGATAATCCCACCGGGCGATGTGTCCGGGTGCGACCGGCTGATGAGGGTATAGGCGGACTGGCCGAGGATGTAGATGGCGAGGCAGAAAAACGCGACGCCGATCAGTCGCAGCGCTTTCCGCTCCCGCTCTCTGCCGCCCGTGCCGGTCAGTTCCCAGACGACGATGACGGAGGCGACAATTTCGATGAGGGAATCAAGGCCAAAGCCCGCCAAGGCGACCGAGTGCGCGGCCAACGCGGCGACGATGACGATGACACTGCCGACGACATTCCAACCGAGCGTGCCGTACTCAAGCAACAAGCCCCGACGAATCAGGGCTTGTGTGCGCTCTTTCGTGATCGGGTGTTGGGGTGTCGCCGTCAGATCGCTCATATCCTCATCGTAGCAGATATCTGGTTCATCTGGCAGCGATCAGACGCCAACTGACGCAGCGGTGCGCGCGGTATGCCGACCGAAGAAGGCCGGGATATGCGCGAGCAGCAGGATCGGGAGGGCGATATCCGCGACCAGGCTCCGGTACAGCGTCGTGCCGTCGTGGCGCCCGAAGGTGAGGGAGTAGGTGATGTTCGCCAGCATGACGGCCCAACAGGCGAACCACGCCCAGCGCATCCGACGACGGAAGGGGATAGCGAGGATGACGAGGAAGAGGATGCCGAATACCAACTCATGGACTGCATAAGCGACCTCCAGGAGCGTGATATACCGTGCGACCTCCGGCGACGACTGTTTGATGCTCGCGAACGAGACACCCGTGACATTCGCAAAAGCGCCCGTATGGTCTATCGGTATGCCCGCACTGCGGTCGGCGTTGAGATCGGAGAGCGCGGCGAAGACGAAGAATGCGCCGAGCAGCAGCATGAGAATCCAGGCGATTTTGAGGAACGGGAGTCCCGTTGTACGTGCGTGTAGTGTGGTGCGATCGGTTGTTGGTTGGTTCTGCATCGTCGTCATCATGGTAAGGCTCCTTTCCTCGTGCATCGCGACACTTCATCAGCGGTATGTCACTACTCTATGGTCACGGAAGCGGACGCAACAGTACGAGGAGTCACAATTATCTGATGACATCTGTCATGGAGGAGGGGCCAATCAGCTACGGAATCCACGCCACCCGCTCGCCGCCGGGGATGAGCGGTCGCGCGCCCTGACCGTCGGCGCCGACGGTCCAGATGGCGCTCTCCTCGCCCGATGTGGCATTGAAACGGGCGAGGACGACCGTCTTGCCGTCCGGCGACCAGGCGGGCAACTCCGAGGAGAAGTCATCGCCGCCGAGCAGTCGCGTCAGGCCGCTCCCGTCGGGTTGGGCGACCCAGAGGTCCGCCGCCGGCGTGCCGTCATTCTGTCGGATGAAGGCAAGGCGGCTGCCGTCCGGCGACCAGGCGGGCATACTCTCATGCCCGGCGTCGTTGCCGAGAAGCGGCCGCGTGCCGCCGCTGGCATCCGGGACCGATTCATCGAAGGCGGCATGGGTGCTGTCCGGCGACCAGGTGATGGCGCTACCGGGCCCGGCGGGGAGCGAAAGCGGATCTGCCGAGAGGTCCGAGAGGACGACCGTCGAGGTATTGTTGTCGCTCACCTGGCCGCGAAAGGCGAGGCGCGCGCCGTCCGGCGACCAGACGGGATCGAAACCGACCTCGTCACCGCGCCCGTAGATGCGCCCGAGCGACCGTCCATCCGGTGCAACCGCCCAGAGTTTGGACGTGCCGATGGCGACCGGCTGGCTTGCACCACCGATCAACGAGGTACTCGGCGGCGCGCCGGTCGGCACGACGCTCCTGAGGGTATAGACGATCACGTCACCGGCGGGGCTCCACGCCGGGCTCGCGTAGATCGATGGATCACCGACCGGCGACAGCCGCGTGCGCCCCGTGCCATCGAGATTGATCGCCCACAGCGCGGTGGCGCGCTGCTGATCGGGCGTCGTGTAGGCGATGCGCCCGCCGTCCGGCGCGGTCGTGAATTCGAGGACGCCCGCTTGCTCGTTAGTGATTTGCCGCAGTCCCGAACCGTCCCCGTTCGCCGTCCAGAGGTTGCGCACCGTCGGCGTGCCGCCTGGCATGGCGCGTAGGAAGAGGAGCGAGGGCGGGCGGATCGTGAACTGCCAGACGACATCATGCCGCACGGCGCGGCCATTGACCGCCCGCGCCCCTTTCGTCAGCGTCGCCCGATAGGTCTGCCCCGGCACGAGCGGTTGCAATGGGACGAATTGGACGACGCGGTCCGAGCGCGAGCCGTTCAAATCCCACGCCCAGCGCCCGGAGAGGGGAGGATCGAGCGCGAGGTGGGACTCGACCGAGTCCGGCTGCATCGGCGTCGCGAAGGTCAGGCCGATCAATGTCTTGGCGGAGATCGTCGCGCCGCTCGCCGGTGTCGTCGTCGCGTCGATGCCGATGGTGCTGCCGCGCAGGATAATCAACCCGGTCACGGCGGCAAAACCGACGATCAGACCGAGCGCGGTGAGCCAGAAGCGACGCTCCGCCGCGCGGCGTGGTCGGGCGGGGGGGCGCGTCATCATGGGTAAAGGTACGGCTGGCTCGGCTGCGGGATTGCCTGGAGCGCCGTTGCCGCGATGTACGGCGTTGCCTTGCCGTCCACCGGGCCGGTCGCCAGCGTGCCCGAGACCTGCACCCACGTATCGCGCGGGGGCGGCGTATCCCAATGGACGGGCAGTGTCACGGCATTGCCATCCGCGACGCAGCAGACGATCACGAAGCACGCGACGGGCAGGTAGCCGGGGCCGAAGCCGCTGTCGCCCTGCGCGACGAAGCCGATCAGATTGACGGGCTTGCCGGAGAGCGTGCGGGCATCGGGGGTCTGCGCGATAGCGGCCGTCCAGTCGAGCAGCGTCCAGCGGTCGGAGTTGTCGCCGAGTTCGCCGAGCGATTTGAGACGCCCGCTCGCGCTCGCGCCGCTCGTCGTGCCGTTCGAGCGCGACGCGACCGCCGATGAGCCGAGGGGATGCGCGGGGACGAGCAGGCCGAGCAGGAGCGGGATGACGAGCATCGCATAGCCGAGCGCCTCGATCCGCCCGGTCGCGTGGCCATGATCGTCATGCTCATGGGAGTGGGCCGCATTGCCCCGCGCCGCCAACCAGCGCAGGCCGGCGATGTAGCCGAGGACGATGAAACTGATCCCGGCGGCGAGGATGAGACGGGTGTAGACGCCGTTCACGTAGAGGAGGATGCGGCCGGTGACGACCTTGACGACCAGCATCGCGCCGAGGCCGATCAGCAGCACCATCCGCAGGGTCGGCCCCCACTGGATGTGCCACTCCCGGTGGCGTCGCGGCGTCGGCTGCGCGTCGGGCATCGGCGTCAAGCGCTGCATCGTATGACCTCCATCAGGCAATGTTTAGGTTGATGAAGATCGTCGCGAGCAGCACCAGTTGGGCGGCGAGCACGATCATCAGCGCGACGGCGCGCCCCTTGAAGACGGTGAGGAACATCAGCGTGCTCTTGATATCGGCCATCGGCCCGAAGACGAGGAAAGCGAGCAATGCCCCGGTGGTGAAGGTGCTGGCGAAGGTGAGGACGAGAAAAGCGTCCACCGTCGAGCAGACGGAGAGCACGACGGCGAGGACGACCATCGTCAGCACGCTGCCGACCGGCGAGTGGCCGATGGAGAGGAGCGTCGAGCGCGGGATGAGCGATTGCAGGAGCGAGGCGAGCATTGCGCCGAAGACGAGGAACTTGCCCATCTCGAAGAACTCGATCGCGCTATGCTCGCAAACCGCCCGCACCTTCGCCGCGAATGGTTCCCGCGCGTGATCGTGCTCTGCATGAGGGTGCGGGTGGGCGTGGGTTTGGGGAACCTCACCCCCCTGCCCCCCTCTCCATTGCAATGGAGAGGGGGAGCAAATGCGGGGAAGATGCATTTTTGTGGTTGGCCACGGCACTTGACGCAAGGCACCCCTCGCCATCGCAATGGAGAGGGGCAGGGGGTGAGGTTCCCTGCCCTGCATCATCCCCGTGCATCGTTGCGTCGAGCGGCATGGGGTGGTAGCCGAGCGCCGTCGGCGCGGGCTTGAGCAACGCGCGCCCATCGGGATGGAACGCGAAGACGACGCCGATCAGGACCGCGATGGCGAAGGTCAGCCCGGCTCGCCATGCGACCATCGACCAATCGCCCCCGAAGGCTGCATAGGTGCTCCAGATGACAATCGGATTGATGACGGGCGAGGCCAGGAGGAAGGCGACACCGAGGCCGACCGGCGCGCCCTTGTTGACGAGGCGGCGCGTGACCGGCACCACGCCGCACTCGCAGACGGGGAAGATGAGACCGAGCAGGCTCCCGGCGACCGGAGCGGTGAGGCGGCCATGCGGCAGCAGGCGCGCGACCGTTTCGTCGCGCACGAAGACCCCGATGACGCCGGAGACGAGCGCGCCGAGCAGGACGAAAGGCATCGCCGCGATGAAGATGCCGAGAAAGACGGTCGAGAAGGTCTGGATGCCCGGTCGGCCACCGATGGCGATCAGCGCGAGCGCCAGGATCGCATCCACGATGACGAGCGCGATCATCACCGGGCGGTCGTCGCGCTTGCGTGGTGACCGAGCCGGACGCGCGGCGGGCATCATCGGCGCGGTCGGTGGCGCAATCGGCGCAGGGGGAGCAAAAGGTTGCACAAAGCCCTCACTTGACAACATTGCTGCGAAAGCCCGCCGTCACCGGAATCTAGCCGCTACTGGCTCTCTCTGAACCTGCCCAGCCGCACCGACGACAGTATACCGTGCCGCCGCAGGCATCGCACCGCCGCGTCGCACACACGAAAGGGGCAGGTTGCCCTGCCCCCATTCGTCTCTCCGGTTCGTTATCAGCGGCCGGTGGGTAGCGGCGCGGGGTCGGCTCCGGTGGCCCGCCGGTGCTGTTCGTGCTCGGCGCGGCGGGGGCGCTCCGCGGCGGTGGAGCGGGGGCCGGATCGTTGGTGATCGGTGCATCAGCGATCCCCGCTGTCCCTGCGGCGCCTGCTGCCTGGTAGCTATAGCCGTTCGGCATGATCGCCTGCTGACTGTCGCTCGTGATGCCGACTGCCACGGGGCCGACCGCGTGTGCGGGCGCGGTGACGGTGATCGATGTTGCGCTCACAAGCGTCAGGTTTGTCGCGGCGATGCCATCGAAGGTAACGGTGTCGGTGGCATCGAAGCCCTTGCCGGTGAGCGTGACCGTGTTGCCGCCCGCGGCCGACCCGGTCTTCGGGGCGACGGAGGCGAGGCTGAGACGGGCAGTCGGCGCGGGCGCGACGTTCTTCAGCGTGACGGTGATCGTCTGGGCCGCCTTGATCTTGACCAGTGTGACATTCTGCTTGCCGTACGGCGCGGCCTGGCAGGCCCCACAGTCGCTAATCGCGCCGGTGATCGGGATCGTCGCGTCCTTCTGGGCGGTCAGGGTGATCTTGTTCGCGCCGACCAGTTGCGCCTTGACGCCCGAGGCGTTGTACGCTATGCGGTCGGCCATCATCTGCCCGACTTGCTCCTCCGACGGGCTGAGGATTGGCAGCGTGAAGATCGTGTTGTACTTCGCGAACGTCGCGTCCAGCAGGTCACCGAGGAGGGAATGGGCGCCATCGTAGGCGATCAGGTTCGGCTGGTGGAACATCAGTGGATCGTTGTCGCTGCGCAGCAGATACATCAGCAGCATGTTGCTCTCGCGGTCGAGCAACTGTGCGTAGGTATCGATGTGCCCGTTGGCGCCGGCAGGATAGAGGCAGTTGTCCTCGGCGACCCATTGCTCGGGCTTGGTGACATTGAAGTAAAGGTTCGTCGGGTGGCGCGGGATCATCAGCAGCGAGGGCTGGAGGGGATTGTAGATGCCCGCGTTCGGCGAGGGGTTGTTGTACCCCGGTTTGGATGTATCGGTGATCGTGTAGCGCACGCCGAAGTTGACGGCTGACTGGAGGAAGTTCGGATTGGTCAGGCCGGAGACATCGGGCGTCACGAGCGTCTTCTTGGTGTACTTCTGGAGTCCCAGCCGCGTCGCGATCTGGTTGTTCTTTTGCAGTTCCGTCGTCGCGGCGGCGGCGGTGATGGCGTCCAGATTCTCATGGTCGTAGGTGTGGCTGATCCACATGAACTGCCCCTGGTTCGTCTTCGCCAGCGGCGTCAGGGTATCTGGCATGAACTGACCGGCCGGGGTCCCCTCCTCACTGAGCCAGGTGGCGGTCGTGCCGACCCCGTTGAAGGGCATCTCGAGCATGAAGCCGGGCGTGGTCGGTTGGGCCTGCTTCGCGTGTTGCCAGTTCATCAGCGCCTGAAGATCATTGCCCGACATGCGATAGGTCGTGCCGGTATTGTCCGTCGATCGGCCGCACGCCAGATCGGTCGTCCAGATGTCGTTGTCATTGAAGACGTCATCGGGCTGCGCGAGCAGAGAAATCTTCCGCTGGCCGAGGAACAACCCGTTCGTCACCCAGTTGATCAGGCCATACGAGAGGGTGAGATTGTGGATCAGGTACAGGTTGCTGTCGAAGGTAAGGAAGAGGCTCTCGCGCAGGAAGTCCCCGTTCACATCTTTGTAGGTGCGGATCGCTGCCAGCGCATTGCCGGCACTATCGGCGAGCAGCGGCTGGCTGTTGCTGTCCAGTGGCGTGGCAAGGTAGGTATAAGCATTCTGGATCGACACCGGCGTGTTGGTGTTCGCGTAGAGGCCGAAGATAGTTGCCCCGGTGGACGTGAACGAGCCGGCGCTGGTTGCCGGCCCGCTCTTTGGCGGCGACGGCGCCGTGATCGGCGCAATTACCATCGAACGGATGCCGTTTCTAAAACTGACACCGACGGCGATTCGCCTCTTCAGCCTGATCCTCGATTGGGGCTCGACCGCGCTCCAGAACGCGGCGCTCTACGCCGAGAGCCGCGCGGGTACGATGATCGACGCGGAGACGGGCGCGTACGAGGGGGCGCACATGCTCCGCCTGGTGCGACAGGAAGCGCGGCGCAGCGACCGTTATCGACTGCCCCTCGCCATCGTCGTGCTGCAGATCGACCGCTTCGAGGCCATCCCGCCCGCTTCGCGCGCCGCATTGTCGCGGGCGGTCGTCGCCATCGCACGCCGCGACCTGCGTGCGGTCGACATCCTCGGCCATCATCCGACGCCCGGTATGTTCGTCCTCGTCCTGCCGATGACTGACGCCCAGGCGGTGCAGGTGGGTCGTCGCGCGCATCGACGACCACCTGCAGGACGCGCATCTGCGTCCCTACAGCGACCATCGCCCGCTCGTGGTGAACTACGAATTTCTCACGAACGGCGCGGAGCACCAGGAGACAGGGCACATCATCCGCGATCTCTTTGCGGACGATGGCGAGACGATGCGCGATGCGGTTGTGGCCCTGCCCGCCCCTCACCCGATCACCCTGCTGCGACCGGAAGCGTTCGACGACCTCGATGATCGTATGGCCGGGGATTGATCGTGAGAGACGCTCCCGCCCGGCTGCTCCCAACCTCCCGCCAGATTGGTGGCGCGGCGTTGACGCTTGGCGGTCTCGCCGCCGACGGCGCGGTCGGCCTCGCCATCTTGCGCGGCGGGGCGCCGTGGCTGCTGCTCGTGCATCTCCCCGCCGCGCTCGTCTGGGCGGAGGGCATCAGCCTCGCCGAGGGCCGGAGCCTCTGTCGCGCGATCAGCCACCGGCTGCTGCGCTGCGCGCTGCCCGGCACGCCGCCGCTCAACGGGCGCACGCTCATGCTCGCACTGATCGGGCTGCTGCTCTTTCCGGGATTCGGTACGCTCGGCTGCACCATCGCCCTCGTCCTCTCCTCGCTGCGGGTGATGGCGCACCATCAGCGCGCGTTTCCTCCCACCGAGATCGAGGCGGGATTGCCCGCGCTGCCGCCCGAGCGGGCGACGAATGCCGCGCTCGATCTCGCCATCGAGCCGCTGGTGGACATCCTGCGTGAACCCGATCACGCGCTGCGGCACGCCGCAGTCCGCTTGCTTGGGCGGCGGTGCGACCGGGAGAGCGTCGCATTGCTGCGCGGGCTGCTCGCCGACGCCGACCCCGATATTCGGAGCGAGGCATCGACGACGCTCTTCAACTTCGAGAACCAGTTGAATCGCGCCGTGGGCGACGCGCTCGACCGTGTACGCCGCGAACCGGAGCGCGCTGACGCCCACGTCGCACTCGCCGCCACCTACCGGCGCGTTGTCGATTGCGATCTGCTCGACGCGCCCAGCGCGCGCCTCTACCTGACGCGCGCCTGCGACGCATTGCAAGCGGCGACGGCGTTGGAACCGTCTTGCGCACACCACTGGGTCGCGCTCGCCCACATCCAGAATGATCTCGACGACACGGCCGCCGCGTCGGATGCCGTCGCGGGCGCGCTCCGCCTCGACCCAGGCGAGCGCGCGGCGCATCTGCTGGCGATGGAACTCGCCTTCCGCGAGCAGCGCTGGGCCGATCTCGCCGTCTACGCGGCGGGCGCGGGGGACGCGCCGGATACGCATGAATCTGAATTGCTCGATTGGTGGGCGGCGTCCGCCTCCGGCGTGGCGACGGCGAAAGCGGGGACGGCATGACGGAGGTCGCGGACATCTGCCTGCTCATCGAGGGCACCTACCCCTACGTCTCCGGGGGCGTGTCGAGTTGGATTCACGGGCTAATCAATAACCTGCCCGAGTTCACCTTTTCGCTCGTCCACCTCAGTTCCGCGCCGGTCGCCGATCGCGTCGCGCAGTACGTCCTGCCCGCGAATGTGATCGGCGTCCATGACCTCTACCTCCAGGACTTCGAGAACCTGCCGTCGGGGCCGACAGGACGGCGCTGCCCCGAGGCGTGGCACGCCGTCCGGGAATTGCACACGGCATTGGGCGAGGGCCGCGTGTGCGACCACGCCGCCGCCTTCTCGCATCTCGCCGGGCAGGACGCGAAGGGGCTGACGTCTGCCGATCTCTTCTTCAGCCGGGAGAGCTGGGGCCTGCTCGTCGCGCGGTACGAGGAAAGCTGCCCGGAGGCACCGTTCGTCGATTTCTTCTGGACCTTCCGTGCCACGCACGCGCCGCTCTTCCGGCTGCTCGAAGCGCCCTTGCCGCCCGCGCGGATTTACCACACGCCGAGCACCGGGTTCAGCGGCCTGCTCGGGGCGCTGGGCAAATTGCGTAGCGGCGCGCCCCTGCTCGTCACCGAGCACAGCCTCTCCACCCCCGAGCGCGAGACCGAGATCGCCCACGCCGAACGGATGACGGAGCAGGGGCGAGCCGAGCACCGGCTGGAGATCAAGGGGGA
>JBPCMC010000447.1:0-14938 GCA_051002645.1 Thermomicrobiales bacterium | reverse complement strand
GGAAGACGCGGTGGAGTTTCTGGCGCATAGCGAACCTCCAGGAGATGAGGATGCCGCGACGCGGTGCGGCACTCCCACGATACCGGGGAATCGCAATGCTGTAAACCTACCGTGCCATACTACTAGGATCTCCGCAGGCGTGGGAACCAATCGCTACTGCGTGTGGTAACAGTAGGAAACGAGGGTTGTTCTGAGAAAGAGGGAGCGAAGATGACGCAATTATCGCTACGAATGCACTGCTTGACGTACCGACTGATGACGGTTGCCGTGTCGAGTGTGCTTTGCACGGCATGTGCGCTGGGAGGTAGTGTCACGACGCCGTCCCCTTCAGTTTCCTCATCTGGAGAACCTTCACCATCACCCGTTCTGCGGACAACCGTGACGGGTGAAGGTGCTACTGTGACATCATCCTCGGCTTCCTGTTCTGTAACGCAGCCACCCGATCCACCCCTTACGCCACCACAATCTATTACTACAAAAGCGCAACGGTGGTATGGCAATGATGCCGTGTGGATCGTATTGCCTGCGAACGGTACGATGTCGAGCAGTAAGTTCGGTTGGTGGCGAATTGTCCCTGGGCAACTGACAGTTGAAGGAAGACGTTTGGACGCACCGGCCCCGCCCCTCGAATCTTCTGTCCCGAGCGGCTATGGTGACATTGGCTTCCAGGCATCGGGGATAATATTCCCCACGACTGGTTGTTGGGAAGTCATTGGTAAAGTAGCGGACACGGAACTTCGCTTCGTAGTAAGCGTCATTCCGCCACCGCAGTGACACACGCATGCATCATCTAGCCTCTGCCAGTCAGGAACGACCGGAGCGCCAGAGCGACCAGACGAAGAAGACCCCGAGCAGGCTGGCGAAGCCGAAGCCCGCGACGATCAGCACCTGCACCCAGAGATCATTGCCCGATGGCCGAATGGCGAGGATGACGAGGGCGAGGCCGATGATGAATGCCGCGATCAGGATGGCGAAAACGATCCTGTTCGCCAGCGCCTGGATCGCCCGCGCCGCCTTCTCCGCGTTGATCGACTCCGTCTGCACGACCTGTTTGCCTTGCTCCAACTGCTGTAAGAGTCGGTCGAGCCGCCCCGGTAACTCGATGGTCAGCCACGTCAAGTCGGTCGCGGTCTGCCGCAACTGACGCAGCACCCGCTCGGGCGCGACGAGATGCCGCAACGCCTCTGTCGCGAACGGCTGGGCGACAGCGAGGATGTTGAACTCCGGTTCGAGCGTGCGACCGAGCCCTTCGATCATCAGGAGCATCTTCAAGAGCAGCGCGAGATCGGCGGGCAGCGTCAGGCGGTGGCGGCGGACGACGGCGAGCAAATCGGTCAGGAGTCGGGAGACATCGAGTTCTTGCAGCGTCAGGCCGTAGTATTGCGCGGTCAGCCGCTGGATATCCCGCCGCAGGAAGGTGCGGTTCGTCCCCGAACCGCCCACGACGCCGAGGCGGTAGAGGTGATCGGTGATCCGGTCGGCGTCCTGCCCGACAATGGCGACCAGCAGGAAGAGCAATTGCGCGCGCGTCTTCTCGTCAATCGTGCCGACCATGCCGAAATCGACTGCGCCGATCACGCCGCCCGGCAGCACGAAGAGATTGCCGGGGTGCAGGTCGGCGTGGAAGAACCCGTCCTGGAAGACCTCCTGCAAGACGATCGCGGCGCTCTGCTCCGCGATCCGCGCCGGATCGTAGCCCGCCGCCGTCAAGCCGGCGACATCGTCGATCCGCAGGCCGCGCAGCCGCTCCATCGTGATAATCCGCGCGGTCGTGTACTCCCAGCAGATCGCGGGGATGTGGACGAACGCGGCCTCCGAAAAATTCCGCTGGAAGAGTTCGGCGTTCTTCGCCTCGCGAACGTAATCGAGTTCGTTGCGCAGCGTCCAGCCAAATTCGTCCACCAGTTGCGGCAGATGAATGCCGGTACGCTCGGCAATGTTGAGTCGTTCCTCGGCGAGGCGGGCGATGCGGGCGGCGATTTCGAGGTCGAGCATCACCCGCTCGCGCACGCCGGGCCGCTGCACTTTCACCACGGCGTCGATGCCGCCGGGCAGCGTCACGGCATGAACCTGCGCGATTGACGCGGCGGCAAGCGGTGTGGGGTCGAACGCGGTGAAGAGTTGGCCTACCGGTCTCCCCAGTTCCGCCTCGATCCGCGCGGTGATCAACGCGGTCGGCACGGCGGGGACGGCATCCTGCAGTTTCTGGAGTTCCGCGATGTATTCGGGCGGCAGCAGATCGGGCCGCGTGCTGAGAATCTGGCCGAGCTTGATGAAGGTCGTGCCCAGTTCCTCGAAGGCCGCCCGCAGGCGCGACGGGCGGCTGAGCGCCTCCGCGACATCCTCGTCCGAGTGGCGGCGCGAGAACGGGAACCGGCCTCCCACGACGAAGCCGAAGCCGTAGCGCACAAAAACGCGCAAGACCTCCCGGTACCGTGCCGTCGCCGTCGTCGCAGCCATCCACCCTCCAAAAACGCCTCTCATTTGAACCGCCAAGACGCCAAGGACGCCAAGGAAAGAATGAGAATACAAGGGGGTCAACCACTCGTATTCCTGGATTCCCTCTTGGCGCTCTTGGCTTCTTGGCGGTTCAATCTCCCGTCAGCGCGCGAGGGCACCCATCGGGTCCCACGCGGGGAGGACGATTGGCTCCTGGTCGAGCGCGGCGCGCAGATCGGCCGGCAGGTACTCCTTGCGGGCAGCGATCTCGAACATGTACTCGTCGTACCACGAGTCATTCATCGTATAGAAGCCCTTCTGTCCGTTCTCCGCGCCCCACGAGTTCTCCACCCGCCAGCGGCGCGGCGTGCCATCGACGACATCGACGCCGGTGAAGAGCATCGCGTGGGTCATCTGCGTCTCGTGATACTCCAATCGGGCGTCCTTCTCCAGGCCGAAGGTCGTGTCGTAGACCGCGCCGTACTCGAAGAGGTCCTTATCCCAGATGCCGAGGTTGCGCTGCATCATCTTGCCGACATCGCAGCCGAACCAGACGGGGTCGCCGTCTTCGAGCGTCCGCCGGGTGATCTCCTTCATCAACGAACTTTCGACATTGAGGTACGTGACGCGCTCGCCGCCGACGATGTTGCCGAGGTACTGGACGGTGAAGGTGCGCCCGACCGGGCTGCTTTGCCGGGGGTCATGGACGAGGCAGACGTAGTCGTCGAGTTGGAGATCGACGAACTGCGCGGCGAACTCCTGCGGCGTCACCTCGTCGGTGCGATGGAATTCCCCCTCCTTGTCCTTCCACTGCCAGACGAATCGCTCCGGCGGTGTGCCGAGGTGGATGGAGAGAATGCGATGGACGACCTGCACGTACTCCTGCTTCGTCGCGCGGAGCGCCTCGATGCTCTCACCGGCGG
Organism: Thermomicrobiales bacterium; assembly: GCA_051002645.1. Lineage (GTDB taxonomy): Bacteria > Chloroflexota > Chloroflexia > Thermomicrobiales > JALYUS01 > JALYUS01. The sequence goes on along the minus strand of JBPCMC010000447.1, from coordinate 11,576 downwards.
CGTGCATATCGCGCAGCGCCTTCGCCCCCTCGCGGAGCTTGCTGCGGAGGATGGCGTTCATCTTGCGCGTACTGGACGAACTCTCGGTCTCCGGCATGAACGCCTTCGGAACGAGGCCGTGCTTGTTGACGAGATTGACGAACATGTTCCACTGGCCGCCGTCGCCGAGCGGACCTTCGAGCAGGAAGGCGACCAGCCGGTCGTCTACATCGCGATCCGCCGTTTCGATGATCGCCTCGAAGAAGTAGTTGGCGCGCTCGAGTTTGTCCCAGAACATCGTGTAGTTCTGCGAGAACTCGAACTCCTTGGTATTCATCTTCTTCATCGCGGCGACGCGCAGGAGGTTGAGTCCGGCGAACATCCAGCAGCGGCCACTCTGCTTCTGGTTGGTGACGCTCCAATCGTCGAGGAAGGTCGAGAAACTGTGATCGGTGTTCGTGACGATGCCGCGATTGAGGGCGATATCGTCCACCGTGATCTGCGTGACGGCATTCTGCGCCATGCGGTAGACGGGGTTGGCAGCAAACTCGCTGCCGAAGTTGTTCAACGTGGCAGCGGTCAGCGCGCCTTCGTCGGACCCATCGGTCGTCTGCGGTCTCGTCAGTGTTGTCGTCGCCATGGCGGTTGCTCCTCCTCAAGTCTGAACGGCGTGGATTCTCCCAGATGACGAGGGATAGCCTACCACGCCGTACCGATGGACGAAAGTGGCGGGAAACCTCACCCCCGCCCCTCTCCATTGCGATGGAGAGGGGTGCCTCGCGGGAAGCGCCGTGGCTTTCCCTACAGATTGATTTTCCCCTGTGTCGCTCCCCCTCTCCATCGCAATGGAGAGGGGGCCGGGGGGTGAGGTTACCCAGCCTATAGTAGAACGCATAAATACCGGCGCAATTCCTCGCCACGCGCATACGTACACGCTTCTGCTATACTGACGCCGTGCCGCGATGGCCGACCGGGACTGATGCGACGAGGGGTCAGCACACCGCATGACGGAGCCACTGACAATCGACCGCCTCGACCACGACGAGCGCAACGATGCGCCGGTTCCCGTCGCACTCATCGCCCTCGATGCAATCACCATGCGGCAGCCCGTCGCACGCGATCCGGCGCGTCCGACCTTCGCCATCCACACCCTCGGCTGCAAACTGAATAGCGCCGACGCGCAGACGATCTCCTTTGCCCTCCAGGATTACGGCTTCGCGGAAGTGCCCTTCGACACTCGCGCCGACCTCTACATCGTCAACACCTGCACCGTGACACATATCGCGGACAAGAAGGGCCGTCAGTATTTGCGTAAGGCGCGGCAGCGTGGTGGCGCGGACGCGCTCGTCGCAGCCGTCGGCTGCTATACCGCCGTCTCGCCCGAGGACGCCGAGGCGATGGCCGAAGTCGATCTCGTGCTCGGCTCCGTAGACAAAGAGCGCGTCGTCGCCGAAGCAGTCCAGCGGTACGCTGACCGACTCGCGGCGGTCGGCCTCGAAGACACGCACCTGCACACGCGCGCCACCGGCCGCACCCGGCGCTTCATCAAGATTCAGGAGGGGTGCGACGCCAACTGCACCTTCTGCATTGTGCCAACGGCGCGCGGCCGCTCCGTCAGCGTGGCGTCCGAGCGCGTCTGCCGCGAAGTCGCCGACAGCGCCGCAATGGGGTATCAGGAGGTCGTCCTGACCGGCACGTATGTCGGCATGTATCGGGAGAGTGGGCAGTGGGCAGTGGGCAGTGGGCAGGAGGAAGCGCATTCTCCATCGCTGCGATTACCGGAACTGCTGCGACAGGTTCTGGCCGGGCCGACGCCGCCGCATATTCGGTTGACGAGTGTCGGGCCAGCCGAGTTGAAGCCGGATTTGCTCGCGTGCTGGGCGGATCGGCGGATGGCGCGGCATCTTCACATGCCGATCCAATCCGGCAGCGCGGGCGTGCTGCGGGCGATGCGCCGCCGCTATAACCCCGATCAGTTCCGCCGCGCGGTCGAGCGAGTCCGTGAGGCGATCCCGGAATGCGCGATCACGACGGACGTCATCGTCGGCTTCCCCGGCGAGACGGACGCAGATTTCGCGGAGACGTTCGGCCTCTGCCGCGAATTAGCGTTCAGCAAGATTCACGCATTCCCCTATTCCGAACGCGTGGGCACCGAAGCGGCGGGCATGAACGGTCAACTCCCGCCCGAGGTGAAGAAGGAGCGGATGGCATGTCTACTCGCCCTCTCGGATGAACTGGCGAGCGCATATCACCACCGATTTGTCGGGCGGACGATGGACGTGCTCTGGGAGGACCGGGAGGCGGACGGGCGATGGAGCGGCCTGACCGACAACTATCTGCGCGTCCTCGCCGCGTCGGACGACAGCATTCACAATCGCGTGCTGCCAGCCAGGCTTATTGGTGCGGCATCGTCGCATCTCGACGGTCTGCTCGTGGCGGAGGTTCACTAAGATGGTAGGACGCTACACGCATCCGACGATGGGGCAAATCTGGAGCGAGCGGCACCGGATTGACACGATGGTGCGCGTCGAGACCGCCGTCTGCGAGGCGTGGGCGGAGCGCGGCGCGATCCCGGCGGAGGCGATGCAGACGATCCGCACCGCCACTGCCGACCCGGAGCGCGTGCGGGAGATCGAACGTCGCACCGACCACGACACGACCGCCTTCCTCTGGGCGATGGGCGAGACGATCGGCGATGCGGCCCGCTATGTCCACATGGGCTTGACCAGTTCCGATGTCGTCGATACAACCCTCTCGCTGCTCGCGGTCGAGGCGATTGACGTGGTTCGCGAGCAACTCGACGCCTTCGAGCGCGCTGTCACTGCGCAGGCCGTCGCGCACAAACGCACATTGATGATCGGGCGCACGCATGGCGTCCACGCCGAACCGCTCACCTTCGGCTTCGTGCTCGCGATGTGGGTGGACGAAATTCGTCGCCACCGCACGCGACTCGATGCGGCCCGCGCGCAAATCGCGTTCGGCAAGATCAGTGGCGCGGTCGGCACACACGCTCACGTACCGCCAGAAATTGAGGAGCGCGCCTGCGCCCTGCTTGGCCTGACCGCCGCGCCGGTCAGCACGCAAATCTTGCAGCGGGACCGCCACGCGCAGGTCATCACGACCCTCGCGCTCCTCGCCACCTCGCTGGAAAAGTTCGCCGTCGAAATCCGCCACCTCCAGCGCACGGAGGTCCATGAGGTCGAGGAGCCGTTCGGCGGTGGGGGCGCGAAAGTGCCGGTGGAGGACGACCCGAATCTACCGGTATCGCTTGGGGCCGCAGTAGACCAGCAAGGGTCGAGCGCGATGCCGCATAAACGTAACCCGCACAAGACGGAGCGCATCAGCGGCCTCGCCCGGATTGTCCGCTCGTACACCATCGCGGCGATGGAGAACGTACCGCTCTGGCACGAGCGGGACATTTCCAATAGCGCGCCGGAGCGGATCATCTTCCCGGAATCGTTCGCCCTCACGGACTATATGCTGCGCCTCTTCACGCGCATCATGGACGAACTGGTCGTCTTCCCGGAGCGGATGCGCGCCAATCTCGAATCGACACACGGTCTGGTCGCCTCGCAGCGCGTCTTGCTCGCGCTCACCGAGCACGGCATGGCGCGGCAGGACGCCTACAAGATCGTTCAGCGCGCTGCGATGGAGTCGTGGGCAACGAGCGAGCCGCTGCAGTCCATTCTCGCCAAAGAGCCGATGGTCAACGAACTGCTGACACCGGACGTACTGGCGGCATTGTTCGACCACGGCTATCACCTGGCGCATATTGATACGGCGTTCGCGCGCCTGGGAATCGGCGAGGAGTGACCGTCGTGGAAGCGCTGCTGACCACCGACTTGCCCGGCCTCGCCCTCTTCCGGCGCGGCAAGGTGCGGGATACCTATCGCCTCTCCGACGATCTGCTTCTGTTCGTGACGACCGACCGCATCTCGGCCTTCGATGTCGTTATGCCGAACGGCATCCCGGACAAGGGCAAGGTGCTCACCGGCCTGTCGCACTTCTGGTTCGACCGGCTGCACGAACTCGTCCCGAACCATCTTGTCTCGTGCGATGTCGCCGACTTGCCCCCGACGTTGGCCGCGCAACGCGACATGCTCGCCGGGCGGATCATGATTGGCCGGACGGCAGAGCGGATCGACATCGAGTGCGTGGCGCGCGGCTATCTCGCCGGTTCGGGTTGGGCCGAGTATCGCCGGAGCGGTACGGTGGCGGGATATGACCTCCCGACCGGACTGACGGAGAGCGCGCAACTCCCCCGCCCGCTCTTCACGCCCGCGCTGAAGAACGACGAGGGGCACGACGAGAACATCACCGCCGCACGCCTTGTGGAGGTCGTCGGCCCGGACCTCGCGCGCACGTTGGAGCGCAAGACGCTGACGCTCTACGCGGAAGCGAGCGCCTACGCCGCCGTGCGCGGCATCATCCTCGCGGACACGAAGTTCGAGTTCGGCTTCATCGACGGCGAATTGGCGCTGATCGACGAACTACTGACGCCCGATTCGTCGCGCTTCTGGGATATGGGCACGTATGAATCGGGCCGGCCGCAGGCGAGCATGGACAAGCAGCCGCTGCGCGACTGGTTGGAGGCGACCGGTTGGAACAAGCAACGGCCCGCCCCCGCCCTGCCGCCGGAGGTCGTCGAGGCGACACAGGCGCGCTATCTCCGCGCCTATGAGCGATTGACCGGCAGCGCATTAGCGAGAGGAGCATAGATGCCACGATGGCAAGCGGGCGTGACGGTGATGCTGAAGCCCGTCGTCAACGACCCGCAGGGATTGGCCGTCGAGAGCGGCTTGCAGCAACTCGGCTATCGCGGCGTCTCGCAGGTGCGCGTCGGCAAGTACATCGAACTGGCACTGGTCGCGCAGGACGAACTGGATGCGCGCACGCAGATCGAGGCGATGTGCGACAAACTGCTCGCCAACCCCGTTATCGAGGATTACGCCTACGTCGTGGACGAAGCGTACGGCGACGAAGAGTCCGAGGAAAATGGTGGCGGCGGGCTTTAGCCTGCCGCAGCGAGGTTCGGCATGCGGCCCAGAGGGCACCCCGAGCCCGCCGCCACCAGGAATCCGGTCGCGGCCATCTCAGGGCAGACACATGACGGAGGGAATGGGGGCAGAAATGAAATGCGCGGTCGTTTCCTTTCCCGGCAGCAATGGCGATATGGACGCGGTCTACGCGCTGAGCGACGCGCTTGGCACGCTCGCCGAGCGCGTCTGGCGAACGGAGACGGATCTCAGCCGCTTCGATGCGGTCGTGCTGCCCGGCGGCTTCTCGTATGGCGACTATCTGCGCGCCGGGGCGATTGCCCGTTTCGCCCCGGTAATGGAGGCGGTGGCGGCGTTCGCGGCGGCGGGGCGGCCCGTGCTCGGCATCTGCAATGGCTTTCAGGTGCTCACCGAAGCGGGGCTGCTGCCCGGTGTCTTGATGCGCAATGCGGCCTTGCAGTTCCGCAGCCGCTGGGTGCATATCCGCGTTGAACGGACGGAGACGGCGTGGACGGCGGATATCGCGCCCGGCGCGATTCTCCGGCTGCCAATCGCCCACGGCGAAGGGCGCTATGTCGTCGATGCGGAAACGCTGCGCCATCTTGAGGAAGACCGGCAGATCGTCTTCCGCTACTGCACGCCCACCGGCACGATCACGCCCGATGCGGACCCGAACGGCGCGACCGCCCATATCGCGGGCGTCTGCAACCCGGCGGGGAATGTCGTCGGCCTGATGCCGCACCCGGAGCGCGGCGCGGAGGCGCTAATCGGCGGTGACGATGGGCTGATGGTCTTGCGCAGCGTGCTCGTCGCGAGCGGCGTCGCCCGATGACGGAGCAGATGGACGCCGCGCACCTGCCCGTCCCCGATGCGCCCGCGAGCGACGCCGATCTGCGCGAGGTTGCCCTCTCCCGCGCGGAATATCACCAAGCGGTCGAGATGCTTGGCCGCTACCCGACGCGCGTCGAGCTCGGCATGATCGGCGCGCTCTGGAGCGAGCACTGCGGCTACAAGCATTCCCGCCCCCTCTTTAAGATGTTCCCGACGACCGGGCCGCGCGTCCTGCAAGGTCCGGGCGAGAACGCCGGTGTGGTGGACATCGGCGACAGCCTCGCCCTCGCATTGAAGATGGAGTCGCACAACCACCCGAGCGCGGTCGAGCCGTATCAGGGCGCGGCAACGGGCGTCGGCGGCATCGTGCGGGACATCTTCACGATGGGCGCGCGCCCGGTCGCCATCCTCGATGCACTCCGCTTCGGGCCGCTCGACGAGCCGCGCAATCGCTACCTCTTCGGCGGCGTCGTCGCCGGGATCGGCGGCTACGGCAACTCGCTCGGCATCCCGACAGTCGGCGGCGAGATCAACGTCCATCCGTCCTATCGCGGCAATCCGCTCGTCAACGCGATGTGCGTCGGCATCGCGCCGCACGCGCGCGTCACACGGGCCAGCGCGGGCGAGCCCGGCAATATCCTCCTCCTCGTCGGCGCGGCGACGGGCCGGGACGGCATCCACGGCGCGACCTTCGCCTCCGGCGACCTCGACGAAGCGGCGATGGAGCGGCGACCCGCCGTGCAAGTCGGCAACCCGTTCCTCGAAAAACTGCTGCTGGAGGCGTGCCTCGAACTGCTCGAAACGGACGATGTCGTCGGCATGCAGGACCTCGGCGCGGCAGGGATCACGAGCAGCGCGGTCGAGTGCGCGGGCCGCGCCGGGGCCGGCATCGAGATCGACACGCAAAAAGTCGCGCGGCGCGAGCGTGGCATGACGGCGTACGAGGTGATGCTCTCCGAGAGCCAGGAGCGGATGCTCGTGATCGTCAAGCCGGAGGCGGTGCAGCGGGTGCGCGAGCGGTTCGCGCGCTGGGAACTGCATGCCGACGCCGTCGGTGTCGTCACCGCCGTTGGGCGGGTGAAGGTCCGCGATGGGAGCGCGCTCGTCGTCGATCTGCCGACGACACTGCTGACCGAGGGCTGTCCGACCTATACACCCGCCGCCGCCGAGAGCCCGGAGACGATTGAGCGGCGCGCGTTCGATCCGCGCTCGGTGCCGGACCTCGCGCCCGGTGACGTGGTGGCCGCGCTGACGCAGCTGCTCGGCCACCCCGATATCGCCTCCAAGCGGCCCGTCTGGGAGCGGTACGACTCCACCATCGGCACGAATACCGTGCTCGGGCCGGGCGGCGGCGACGCGGCGGTGCTGAGGGTGCGCGGGACGCGGCGCGGCATCGCGCTGACGACCGATTGCAACGCCCGGTACTGTGGACTCGACCCCTATCTCGGCGGGATGCACGCCGTCGCCGAGGCGGCGCGGAATCTTGCCTGCGTCGGCGCGGAGCCGGTCGCCGTCACTGATTGCCTGAACTTCGGCAACCCGGAACGCCCGGAAATCTACTTCCAACTGCGCGAAGCCGTCCGTGGTCTGGCCGACGCCTGCCACGCGCTCGCCATCCCGGTGGTCAGCGGCAATGTCAGCCTCTACAACGATGGCATCGCGGGCGCGATCCTGCCGACGCCGATGGTCGGCATGGCGGGCATCCTCGACGATATCGACCGGCACGCGGGGATGGCCTTCCCCGCCGAGGCAATTCTCGTCCTGCTCGGGCCGACGGACGCATCAACCGGCGCCTCCATCTACCTCGCGACGGTGCGCGGCATCGAAGCGGGCGCGCCGCCGCCGCTCGATCTCCATACGGAGGCTGCCGTTCAGAGCTGCGTCCGCGAGGCGATCCGCAGCGGTCATGTGCGCGCCGCGCACGACCTCGCCGATGGCGGCCTGGCCGTCGCGCTAGCGGAGGGATGCATCGCCGGTCACGTCGGCTGCGAGGTGATTGTGCCAGAACCCCTCCGTGCGGCGGTCGGTGGCCGCCTGGACGCGCTGCTCTTCGGCGAAGCGGCATCGCGCGTCATCCTCGCCGTCGAACCGGACGCGCTTGGCCCACTCGAAACATGCGCCGCCGCATATGATCTCGACGTGCATATCCTCGGCCGCACCACCGAGATCCGGCAGTTCTCCTTGCAGGGCGTGATGAATGTCCCAATGCACAATCTCACCACCGCGTGGGAAACCGCGCTGGCATAGACTTTAGGTATCGCGAGTGGGCGGTGCGCACTACCCGATATGTCTCAAAGTCGGTCGGTCAGGAAGCGGGGATTGCCTGAAGCCTACGCCACCCATTCTCTCGCTCCTCGCTCTCACGACCGGCTTCGCGGCACCGGCACTGACGCTCTTCCCCTGAGAAAGTTGCATAGCGCCGTCACCGAGAGCCGGCGTATCCCGGCGGCAGGCTGGGGGATTGGGCGGGGAGCGTGTACGATTGGCCGCTCGGGAGCGGCAGCGCGGGCATCGGTGCGCCGCTGTGCTCAATAAAGACCGGATCGCCGCCGACATCGAGGTGAATCTGGCCGCCGCTCACCTCCACCGGCAGCAAATTCCCCGCCATGTCGAATGCCTGCGCCTGCGTCGCCATCGTCGGCAGCGTAGCGTGACCGCTGCCCCAGACGATGTCGACGACTGTGCCGCCGCGCAGGAAGCGGTAGGCGGTCCCCGCGCCCGCATCGACCGTCCCCTGCGGCGTCGCGCCATTCAGGTGTGCTGTCATCTGCCGGTAGGCGGTGTAGGCGAATTTCGGTGTCGCCCAGTCGTTGCGGATCAGGCCGTAGTTGTTTTCCGAGTTGCCGGGGTCGGTGCCGTCGTCGTGGAAGTCGTACCAGAAGATGTGCCGCACATCCAACCCCGGATAGTCGAGCGACAGCACATACTGGCGGGTCATGTAGGATGCCTGCGCCCGCTCGGAGCCGACGCCGCTGCCCGACGCGCTCGACCAGCCGATTTCGGTGAACCACCACGGCTTGCCGGTGCGTGCCTGGATATCCCGGAAGTGCGCGAGGTCGTTTTTCTGGTAATCGCCGTTATCGAGGCTGGCACGCGCCGCGTATGGGTGAAAGCCGAGCACGTCCGCATAGTTTGCCCCGCCCGCGTCGAGGAACTGATTGAACCAGATGAGGTCGAGATTCGAGCACGCGCCGTTCATGACGACCGCTGTCGGATCGACCGATTTGATCGTGGTGTATGTCTCGCGCAGCAGGTTCACGTAGTCCGCGACGCTGCCCTTCCAGAAATAGGCGTTATCCGGCTCGTTCCAGATTTCCCACACATGGACCCGGTCCTTGTAGCGATAGACCGTATTGAGCACGAAGGTCTTCCAGAGGCCGATATCCGGCACGGTGAAGTTGACGGTGCCCGCGTTTTGGGCGGAGTTGTTGTAGCCGAGCAGGCCGAGGATGTTGAGGTTGCGACTCTGCGCATCCTGCACCATCTCGTCGGTAAACCCCCAATCCCACTGGCCGATCGGGTGCTGAATCCAGTCCCAGCGGATTTCCTCGCGGATCCAGCCCGCGCCGGTGCCCTGGGCCATGTCCATCGGACCACCCTGTTGCCCGTAGATGCCGAAGCGCGTCGCGATGTGCGTGTCGAGGCCGAACTGCGAGCCTCCGACCGCCGCGAACATGGCCGCCGACGCAGCATCGGGCGCGGTCGGCGTCGCGCCCGCCGGTGGATTGCCAATACAGAGCCAGATTAAGGCCAGAAACAAGCCGAAAGACGCGCGCAGGCGCGGACCGAGACCCCTCATTCCCCAAGCCCCCCAACCCAAACATACGACGGGCACGGCCCCATCACCGCGCGCCGGTGCGCGTCCCCACACGCAACAGTCTACTCGATCCGACCGTTGGTGTCAGTATAGTTATAGCGACATTTTATCCGCCAGGGATGCGGGCACGCAAAGAACGGCCCCTTCCCGGATCGGGAGGGGGGCGTACAGCGCGGCGTCTCTCAGCGGTAGAGTGCGGGCATGATCGGCCCCTGCGTCGGCGGTGGAGCGGTCACGGGGGCAGCAGTGGGATCAGTGGGTTGCGAAGCGGGGGGCACAAAACTCGCGCCTGGATCGCCCACGGGAACAGATGTGCAATCCGTGCCGTTGCAGTACGGCGTCGTCAGCGGCACGCTGCCGTTCAACCGCGCGTAGAAGCAGGTGAGATCGCCGTTGTGACAGCCAAGTTTCTGGTAGGCGAGCGGGTCGATATCGGCGGGCGTCACTCCGATGCTTCCTGTCGGGGCAGGGCCTGCGATTGGAACCGATTCACCCACCGAGACAGACGTGCAACTGGTGCCGTTGCAGTACGGCGTGGTGAGCGGCACGCTGCCGTTCAATCTCGCCTGAAAGCAGGCGAGGTCGCCGTTGTTACAGCCAAGTTTCTGGAACGTTGCCGGTGAGATATCAGCGGAGACCGCCCCAGCGCTACTCAAGCCGGCTATCAGCAACGCCACACCGAGCACACCAGCAGCGAACCGGCGATGGAAAAGACAACGCATGGTGAAAACCCCTTTCCGACCAATCTCTCGCACCCCCGTCGCCCATCATCGCACGAGAAACGTGATGATGGAAGTGCGCGCCGCATTGCCAACGCAGACGCGACGGCGCTCGCGCCGATACTACATCCATCTGCCCATCGCGGCAGGCGAAGCGTATTTCAGGTATAATGAATGTACCGAATTGTGCATGAGCAGGCGGTAGGCTGGGCCGGATGGCGCCACGGACCCAGCGATGGATGGCATGGCGGATGACCGCATTGCGGCAAGGAAAACAGCAATGGCAAAGCACGAGAGCAACGAGATCAGCGTCGGCGCCCATGTCCGGTATACCGGCGCGAGTGCAGGTACTCAGCAGCGTTCGCATGGCCGGGTTGGTACGGTCCTCAACCTCGCGACGTGGGAAGGGCGGATCGGCACGCATCCGGCGACGGCGCGCGTCGCGTGGAGCAACGCCGCAGACGACTGGAATCATGTCCTGTTGAGCGAACTGACCGCCGAGCCCGCGACCTAGCGCCGCAGTCGATGACACGCCGCCGAGCGGGCGGACGGGTTCGATGTGACAGGCTGCCCGCAAGGAAACGGAGGCCGGGCGTAATGGACGATCATACTGCGTTTCAGCCCGAGGCCATTGCCGCGCGCTGCCCCCTCTGCGGCACCATCATGACGCCGGAACGCGCGGAACCGCTGCGGTTGGCTGATCCACTCCGGTCGATCCGCTTACCCGGCGAGGATGACGTGCACATCGAAGCGGGCCAGACCGTCACGCGGCTCCGTTGCGAGAACGATCATACCTACTGGCTCATCGACGACGCGGACGACGAAGGTGAGTGAGTGAGCGCTGCGGTAGCGTCGTTCATGTGAGCATCACGCACTGGCATCGCGGCGCTTTACGGTTCCGCAGGCTGAATCGCGGTGGATCGAGGGCGCGGCGGATAGCGCCCAGCAGTTGATCCACAGTGAAGGGTTTTTCCAGCACGGCGCTATTGAGCGCCCGCAAGTCGCGATCGTGCGCGCGCAGAAAGTGGGTGTCGCCCGTGCAGGCGATTGCGGCAATCGCGGCGGTCGCCGGGTCATCCCGTAACTCCTGGAGCACCCGCAACCCGGCATAAGCGCCATCGAAACGCATTTCGAGGAGCAGCACGTCCGGCCGCGCGCGTAGAAGAAATGCCTGCGCTCCCGTCGCCACCGGCCACATCGCGGTCTCGAATCCCGCGTCGCCGAGGATGATGC
>JBPCMC010000446.1:0-3872 GCA_051002645.1 Thermomicrobiales bacterium | reverse complement strand
CGCGCAAGCTGTTGCATCTGGCGTGGGCGCTGGTGACGAAACAGCAACGGTATCGGTCGAATTATCGAATCGTCGATCCGCTACTCTCTGCTGCTTGACAGCCAATACCGTATCTCTGGGCAGCATGGGCAGCATTGGTGGTTCACTCCCGCATTGCCCGCTTAATCTGTCTCATCGTCCGTTACGGTGCTGGTCTTGGGGAGGGTGATCGTGAACGTCGTGCCCATGCCACGCGTGCTCGCGAAGGTGATCGTCCCGCCCTGCAGTTCGACGAGGCGCTTGGCGAGGGCGAGTTCGAGGCCGGTGCCGTGCGCCTGCGCGCCAGTGTCCGGGGCGGTGCCGAATGCCTCGAAAACCGTCGCCTGCTCCTCGGGCCGCATCCCGACGCCCGTATCCGAGACATCGAGGGCGATGTGCGCCTCGTCGTGCTCCCGCGCGCGGAAGGTCACGGTGCCGCCCGTTGGCGAGAAGCGGAGCGCGTTCATACCAAGTTTCAGGACGACCTCCGTCGTCCAGCGTGGGTCCGTGAAGGCGTGCAGTCCGCCAGCGGGCGCGTCGAAGACCAGACGCTGCCGGCGCGACGAGGCGAGCGCATCCAAGCTTTCGCGGGCGTCGTCCAGAATCCGCGCGACATCGACGTGATCGCGATGCAGGCGGAGATCTCCGGCGTCCAACCGCGCCAGGTCGATCATGTCGTCGATCAGGCCAAGCATCTGCTGTCCGGCGGCGACGATATCGCCGTAGACCATCTCCTGATCGGCGGGGTCAGGCACCTGCCCGGCGGCGAGCATCTCCCCGAAGCCGACGATCGTCGTCAGCGGCGTGCGCAGGCGATGGCTCATCGCGGTGACGAAGTGATGCTTCTGCTGCACCGAGGCGATCAGCACATCATTGAGGAGTTGCATCTCCTCGACCTTCTCCATCAGTTGCACCTCGCGTGCAGATGGCAGGTTGGGCGCGGACGTTTCTGCCGCGTCACTTTCATCCGAAACCGGTGCGACTATTGCGCCTCCTTGCCTGCTCCATGGTGCGCTCATGCTTGACCCCACTCTATCTTTAGTTTACAATCATGTACGTTCGCTTTCGTACGTGTAGTATACGCCACATTTCCGAAAAATTGAAGGGGAGTATGATCCGAAGCCGCGCGCCCGAATACACCGTTGATGCGCCGGATAACTGGATCTCGTTCGGCTCCCCGGCGGTTTTCAAGCGGCGATTGCGCCTGCTGCGTATCGTCATCATCATCAATCTGGCGCTCGGCTTCAACTATCTGATCTGGCGATATGTCGCCTCGATCAACGTCCACGCCCTCTGGTTCGCGATCCCGATGGTCGTCGCGGAGACGTACAGCATCCTCGGCAACGTGCTCTTCTGCGTGTCGCTCTGGAAGCCGACGCAACGCCACCCGGTGCCACTTTCCGCCTTCATCCTCGCCTTCCGGCGTCTGCACGGTCGCTTGCCGGCGGTCGGCGTCTTCATCACCGTCTACAACGAGCCCGTGGAACTGGTGCGGACGACCGCTGAGGCGGCGATGGCGATGCGCCACCCGCCGATGATCCCCGTGACCGTCTACATCCTGGACGACGGCGACAATGCGCGGATGTCCGCGATGGCGTGGGAGATCGGCTGCCAGTACATCACGCGCGGCGAGGCATGGCAAGGCAAGGTGCGCCACGCGAAAGCGGGGAACCTGATCAACGCGCTGTGGCAGCAGTCCGGCGAGGATTTCGTGCTGATCCTCGACGCGGATCAGATCGTCCTGCCGCAATTCATGGAGGAGAGCCTCGGCTATTTCGTCGACCCGGAGGTCGCGCTCGTCCAGACGCCGCAATACTTCTTCAATGTGCCGGAGAGCGATCCGTTCTGCTCCCGCGCCGAGATCTTCTACGGCCCGATCCAGCAGGGCAAGGACGGCTGGAACGCCGCCTTCTTCTGCGGCTCGAACGCCATCCTGCGCCGCGACGCGCTCCTGCACATGGGGATGGTGAACTTCGCCGAGGAGGTGAAGCGACACGGCATCGAGGCGGCGCTTGATGGCGGCGAGGCGGTGCCGATCCGCCCCTTCGCGACGATCAGCGTCACCGAGGACATGGCGACCTGCCAGCGGTTGCACTCGCTCGGCTGGAAGACCGCCTTCCATCCGACGATCCTCGCCGTCGGCCTCGCGCCGGACGAGTGGCGCTCCGCGCTGCCGCAAAAACTGCGCTGGGCGCAGGGCACGTTGCAGGTGCTGCTCCGCGAGAACCCGATGACCTACCGTCCGCCGCGCGGGGCGACGAGCGCGCAAGAGTACCTGAACAGCATGTACCCATCGCTCAATCTCCCGCCGCGCAAGATCGGCCTGACGCTCGGCCAGCGCCTCAATTATCTGATGACGATGTGGTCGTATCTCGCCGGGCCGTTTGCGCTCATCTATCTCTCCGCACCGATCATCTATCTGTTTACGGGCGTGCCGCCGGTCGTCAGTTACACGGTCCCGTACTTCGCGCGGCTGATCCCGTTCCTGATTATCAACCGGATCGTCTTCATCATCGTCGCGCAGGGCATCAAGACCTTCCGGGGCGAGCAGCATAACGTCGCGCTCTTCCCGGTCTGGATTCGCGCGCTGACCTCGGCGGTCAACAACGTCCTCTTCGGCGAGAAACTGGCCTTCATGGTGACGCCGAAGGAGAGCACGGCGCACAAGCGGAACTTCGCCGATCTCTGGACGGTCTGGCCGCAAATCGCCGTCATCATCGCGACCGCGCTCGCGATCGTCTGGGGCGTCATCATGGTCGCGACGGGTGATCCGCGCCGCTTCGGTATCCTGATCAACTGCTTCTGGGCGTGCTACAACATCGTCCTACTCAGCGCCGCACCGTACGCCGCACTCTGGCAGCCGTCGCCTGCGGACGGCGCGACGAATCGTCCGCAGAATGTCGAAACCGTCCGCACGCTCCGAGGCGCGCCATCGGCCCGCTAGCATGCTTGGTCAAAGCGCTGATGGATTCGCTGGCAGCAGGCCCATCAGTCGCAACCCCTACGGACGAGAGGCGGCGCTGCCAGAACGGGTGACCCTTCCTCTTTGCCAACACAAACGCGCCGCGTCACATCTGAACGCGGCGCGTTTGTATTCGCCTGCTACCCGCTGCCGACTGCCCGCTTCCCCTACGCCGCCAGTTTCGGGCGCTTCCAGAACCGGCCCCGATCACCGCGCGGGAGGGCGAAGTACGAGCAAACGGCGCCGACTTCGTAGAGGGCGTACATCGGTATCGCGACGATCATCATGTTGAATGGGTCCGGCGTCGGGGTGATCGCCGCCGCCGCAATCGCGCATACCAGGAAGGCATAGCGCCGCCACTTGCGCAATTTGTCGATGTTGACGATGCGGATTTTCGCGAGCAGGAAGAGCGCGGCGGGCAACTGGAAGATCAGCCCGATACCGATGGAGATGCGCAAGAAGAAGGCTAAGTACTTATCCGATGTCGGTGTGAAGTCGAAGTTCTGCCCGAAGGTGAACCCGACGAGGAACTTCAGGAACGAGGGGATGACGTAGAGATTGGCGAAGAGCACGCCAGCGATGAACAAGAGGGATGCGATCGGGATGCCCCAGAGGAGGTATTTCAACTCATGCGGCAACAACCCCGGCGCCATGAAGCGGACGATCTGATAGAACAGCACCGGCGACGCGATGACGACGCCGATATACGCGGCGACCTTGAAATAGGTGATGAACCCTTCCGCCGGCTCGATGGTGATGATATGCGCGCGCGGATCGACCGATGTCGCCTTGGATGTCATCCAGACGATGACGCGATTGGCGAAGATGAAGCCGATAATCATCCCCGCGAAGATGGCGAGGATGGAGCGCACGAGGCGCGTGCGGAACTCGA
>JBPCMC010000445.1:0-6794 GCA_051002645.1 Thermomicrobiales bacterium | reverse complement strand
GCCCGGTCGTCGCCGACCACTCACCGGCGCGCATCGCGCGATCCACCGCGTAGAGGCGGCGCGCCAGCCCGATCATCATGCCGAGCGCCAATTCGGAGACGGCGTGGTTGTTGCAGCCCGCGCAGTTACAAACCATCACGCCGTGCTGCGTCGCCGCCTCGACATCGATGTGATCGTACCCGACGCCCTGCGCCGAGACGACCTTCAGGTGCGGCGCGGCGGCGAAGACTCGCTCCGTCACTTTCTCCGACCCAACGATATACCCCTCCGCCGCGCCAATCAGATCGACGAGCGCCGCCTCGTCCAGCCGCCGCTGATGGCCGGAATGCTCGATCACCGTGCAATCGTTCCTGGCGAGGAAATCCCGCGCGAACGCCTCGTGTGGGACGAACTTCGGCGACGTAATGAGAATCGGGTGTGGCATGCAGTTCCCCTTCTTTGTCCTGCGTCCGACCGCGCATGATGCCCCATCCCATTACACTGGCATCGTCCGCTTGGTGTAGGCGCGGCCGACCTTCGCGGCGCGCTCGCCGTCCCGACCGGCGCAGATGCGCACGCCCTCGTCGATCCGTATCGCGACATTGTGCTCATAGACCGAACTGAGGAACTTGATGCCGTTCGCCTTGCAGGCGGCGAGGACGCGGCTGCGGGCCGCCTCCATCGCGGGCGGGTAGGGCTCGTCGTGGTTGTCGGGGAAGCCGAGGGACATGCCCATATCGCCGGGGCCCCACTCGGCGAAGGAGAGACCAGGCACCTTCAGGCTCAACTCGCAGTTCGACAGGGCGCGCTTGTTCTCGATCTTCAGGCCGAGCAGCAGTTCGCCGCGCGGGTTGAGCGGCCACGGGTCGGCACGGTCGAGATACGTGCGCAAAGGGATAGCCGAGACGGCCGCCGCGTCTGCCTGACCGCCGCCGCCGCGCCGCCCCTCGTCCAGCCCCTCGCCGACGCCGATCTGGTTGAACGGGTAACGGGAATGTTCAACGAACGCCTTCACCGCCTCGGGCGACTCGGCATGGACGAGCAGCAGGCCGTGGACGCCGCAGGCGAGCACCTGCTTCATCACCCAGGAGTTGGCGCGGACAACATCCGGGCTGGTGCCGTCGAAGGGCAGCGTGACGATCACCGCAGGCATCCGGTGGCCGCTACGCGTCGGGCCGCCGGCGATCAGCCCGGACATGAAGGCGCGCAACTCATTCATGTCGAATGGGTGATGCTCGATGTCATAGACGATGTAGTCCGCCCAGGTCTGCGCGATCTGCCTGCCGCCCTCGTAGCCCCGCTCGCCCGGCGCGATGTAGTAGATCGGCTGATCCTGCTCGAAGAGTTCGATACAGCGGTTGATGCGCGGCATGAAGCGCTCCTTTCGTCTGTGGGTAAAGCCCTGCCAACCCCCCGGAATGGCGGCAGTGTAGCACACGCCAGCAAGCGGCCGGTAACGCTCTGCCGCGCCATTCGACTGCCGACAGCCTCTTCTCAATATGGCGAAATCTTCCCCCGCATTGCGTGGAAGGGATATGATGGCGCCGAGGGGTACGTCACACCGAGAGGTGGGAGCGGCCCACATGCGCATCGCGGTCATGTGATCGAGTTCCATGATGCGCGGGACCAGGAAGGGATAGTGCATGGTAGGAGCGCTGCATACGGGGGAGCGTGGACGATTCGTGCGGGGTGGGGCGGCGATGCTGGCGGCGCTCGTGCTCATCGTCGCGCTCGCGCCCGATGCCGGGGCATACGGCATCTATACGAGCGGCGACAGCGGCTTCGACATCTCCTTCCCGCAATGCGACGGCCCGTTCCCGACCCTCAGCGCCTACCCCTTCGGCGTCGTCGGTCTCACCAGCGGTCATGCCTTCCGCGACAACCCCTGCTTTGCCGCGGAGTATGCCTGGGCCGCTCATACGCTGTCGCCGGAGTCGGTCTACCTCAACCTCAATGAGGACATTGGCGTGACGGGCCTCTACGGCGACACCGGCCCCTATGGGACGTGCGACGCTGGTACCGCCTGCCATGCGCTGAACTACGGCTACAACGCCGCATCGAGCGCCTACACCGCTGCGGCCCGGCAGGCGCCGACCTTCGTCGCGCAGATGTGGTGGCTGGACATCGAGACGGAGAACTCGTGGTCGGAGACCGACCTCTCGCTCAATCGGGACGTCATTGTGGGCGCGATGCGCTTCCTGCGAGACGAGCATCCCTTCGCGGTCGGCATCTACTCGACAGCCTCAATGTGGCAAGAGATCACCGGCGAGTGGCAGGTCGCGTTGCCGGTGTGGGTCGGGGGCGGGACGAAGGAGACGGCGCAGGCGCTATGCGGGATGGGGTTCACGGGCGGGCCGGTGTACTTGGTGCAGTACGCGCGCGGCGGCTACGATGGCAACTACGCCTGCTGAATCCCTTACTCTCTCCTCCTCGCCGCGGAGGTCGTTCCCTATCAGCGCGAAGGTGGCCGGGGATTCGGTGTCGGCATTCCGGGAGGATTGCTCACGGGCGCGGTCGGGCGCGGTGCGGGGAGCGGGCTCACGGCGGCGGGGGCGTAGACGCGCACATAGTCGAAATTTGCCGTGAACCCGGCGCCGCCGAACGCGACGAGGCCGATCCGCGCGGTCGTCCCGAGCGCGTCCGTCCATGTGCCGCCTCGCGTCCACTGCTGACCGTCGCGGCTGGAGTAGGCGATGTAATCCTCCTCCTTGCCACGGATGCGCTTCGCGATGCGCAGATAGGTCCAATCGGTGGGCGGACCGAGCACGGTGTTCCCGTAGCGCGGGTAATTAGGCGGCACGGGCCCCAGTTCTTTGGCGAACTCGATCTGCCGCGTTTCGAACATCGACACATGGGTGAGTTTGAGATGATTGTCGTCGTCGCGGTAGATCACCAACCCGGCCTGCACGTAGTTCTGGCAGTATCCCTCCGGCGGCAGATCGAGGTGGACGCGCGTCTCCACGGTGTACTCCCCGGTGGGTGCCGGCTCGGTCAGCACCGACGCCGTATTGGTGTCCTGATTCAACTCCGTCGCCTGCGTGGCGAGACGCAATGTGCCGTCCGTCAGCCCGACCGTGCTGCTCGCGGGCGGGCGTACCCACTGCCACTGCGGGCCAGGGGCCGGCGCGGGCGCGAACTCATCCGATGCCCCCGCGACAAGGTTGCCGATCGCCTCATCCACCGGCTGGCGCGGCGGCAGATAGGTGGCGCGATCCCCCGGCTGCGCCGCCGGGCCGGGCTGGGACGTGTCCGAGGTCCATTGACCACCACGCACCGTCGGCCACTCGCCGTACCAATCGAGCGGATCGAGGAGCGCCGGTCGCTTGGTGAAACCGGGTGTCGCCGCAAAGAAAGGATCATTGCGGTCCACGGCATGGTAGAGCATCCAATCTTGCCCGGCAAAATCGGTGAAGATGGTGGCATGGCCCGGGCCGACCCAGCGATTGCCGTTCATGCTCAGAACCGTCGTGCCTCCCACCCGCCCCGCCAATAGTGAGACACCGTCGCGGTCCGTATAGGGGCCGAGTACATTGGTCGCCCGCCCGACGAAGACAGAGTAGCCGGTGAGCGGACCGTTGCAGCAGTTCGTGGTGGAGGCGAAGAGGTAGTAGTAGCCCCCGTGGCGCACGACCGCCGCCCCTTCATAGCGGTTCGGGATGGCGATTGGCGCCTCGCTGGCGGGATCGGCCGACAACCCATCCGCCGACAGCCGCCGCGCCGAGATGCCGCCGAAATAGCTGCCGAAGAAGAGGTAACGTTGCCCGGTCACATCGGCGACGACGGCGGGATCGTACATCCAGCGGCGCGACCCTGCGCAACAGGCGGCGTCCTGCGGGGCGACGACGGGTGTGCCACTCGCCGTCCACGGTCCGGTCGGATTGGGGCTCGTCGCCACGAAGATGGCGCTCCCGCCGCCCGGCAGTGTCGTCTCGGAGCCCGTGTAGTACAGGTAATACTGACTGTTGAAGTACTGAATCTCCGGCGCCCAGGCGTAGCCGGTGAGGGCGATCCACGCCGGGCGGGCGGCGAAGAGATCGCCGGCATACGACCAGTTGACGAGATCGTGCGAGCGGAAGATGGGGATGAAACGGAAGTCGTACTCGCTGCGCGCGATGCCGTTGGCCCGTCGGGCGCTACGGCTCGCGCTATCCGGCGGATCAGTCGTGCAGAAGAGATACCAATCGCTGTCCCCCGGCGTCTGGCCGCGAATCACCGCCGGATCGGGGCAACTCTCGAACCGTTGCGTGCCGTTGAGCAGGGGAAGCGGGTTCGTGTAGCTGCCTGCCGCCCGTACAGGTGTCGCCATCGCACCGGAGAAGGGCGCGGCGATCAGCACGCACAACACGGCCCATCGTAGCCAACGAATAATCGCGATGCCCGCGTGCACAGGCCGTCCCGACGTACCGGCGGGAATTGTCTGTCCCATATGCCCCTTGCCCCAGTATATTCGTGTCCGTGCCGCGCCCTTCTCCGGCGCTGCGGTCGCCGATCGGACGCGCTCCTAATCGGCTGCCCGCGCGCCTTTGGAGATGATTGGCGTGTCGCGGCGGACTTCGTAGATGTCGCGGATCTGCTCGAAGCGCTGGAGGATGCGGCTGAGAGCTTCGACGCTGCCCACCTCGACCGTCAGGCGCATCGTCACGGTGCGGTCCGGGTGGGTGACGCTGTTGATCGAGAGCAGGTTGATTTTCTCGTCCGCCGCCATGCTGGAGACATCGCGCATCAGCCCGACGCGATCCCACGCCTCCAGCCGCACGCCGACGGGGTATGACTGCGTATGGGTGTTCCCCCAACTGACGGGCACGAGCCGTTCCTGCTCCGGCTCCTTGATAACGTTCGGGCAGTCGGTACGATGGACGGTGATGCCCTTGCCGCGCGTCACGTAGCCGATGATCTCGTCCCCCGGCACCGGCTTGCAGCAGGTCGCCAGCCGTGTGAGAAGATCGCCGACCCCCATCACTTCGATCCCGGACGACGTGGTCGCCGGGCGCGGCGCGGTCTCCGTGGGCGGCAGGGCAATCGTCGGCTCGACGGGGTTGAGCGCGGAGACCTGCTGGGCGATCTGCTGCGTCGAGACCGCGCCGTAGCCGATGGCGGCGAGGAAGTCATCGAGCCGGTTGTAGCGGACGAACTGCTTGGCGATTTCCTCTAATTTGATCTCGACGCCGAGCCGCTTCAGTTCCTTCTCCAGCATATCCCGGCCCTGGGCGATATTCTGGTCGCGCTGCTGGCGGCGGAACCACTGGCGGATTTTCTCGCGTGCCTGCGCGGTGTGGACATAGCCCGACGACGCCATCAGCCAGTCCCGGCTCGGCCCGACTTTGGCGCGGGAGGTCATGATCTTGACCATCTCGCCGTTCTGCAACTGGTAATCGAGCGGCACGAGCCGGTCGTTGACCATCGCGCCGACGCAGGTATGGCCGACATCCGAATGGATGCGGTAGGCGAAGTCCACCGGCGTCGACCCGGCCGGCAGTTCGATGATGTCCCCGGCGGGCGTGAAGACGTAGAGCATCTCCTGAAAGACATCGCTTTTGAGTGTCTCCACGAATGCCTGCGCGTCCACCACCTCGTCGCGCCAGTCCATCAGCTGCCGCAGCCAGGCGACGCGCGCCTCGAGCCCGGCGTCCCGTTTGCCCCCTTCTTTGTAGCGCCAGTGGGAGGCGATGCCGTACTCCGCCGCGATGTGCATCTCCTTGGTGCGGATCTGCACCTCCACCGGGCGGGCATCGAGGGCGCGCACGGCGGTGTGGAGCGACTGGTACATGCTCTCCTTCGGCGAGGCGATGTAGTCGTCGAACTCACCGGGGATTGGCCGCCACATCGTGTGGATGATACCGAGGGCGGCGTAGCAGTCCTTCACTTCCGGCACGATGACGCGGATGGCGATGGCGTCGTAGATTTCGTCGAGCGTCCGCCGCTTCTGATCCATCTTGCGCGCAATCGACCAGAGGTGCTTGGCGCGACCGTAAACATCCGCCGGGATGCCCGCCGCGTCGAGCGCCTGCTTGAGCGTGTCGATCACACGGCCAATGTAACTGGCGCGGTCGCCCCCCTGCGCCTCCAACTGCGTGTCGATGGCGCGGTAGCGGTCGGGTTCGAGCGTCTTGAAGGCAAGGTCTTCCAGTTCGCTCTTGATCTGCCAGATGCCGAGGCGATTCGCCAGCGGCGCGTAGATTTCCATCGTCTCCTGCGCGGTCGCCAGTTGCTTGCGCGTCGGCATCGAGCCGAGCGTGCGCATGTTGTGCAGCCGGTCCGCCAGTTTGATCAGCACGACGCGCACATCGTCCGCCATGGCGAGGAACATTTTGCGCAGACTCTCCGCCTTCGCGACATCCTCGCGGTCGGAAAGCCACTCGATGCGCTTCAACTTCGTCACGCCGTCCACGAGCCGGACGACGCGCTCGCCGAACTGATTGCGGATGTCGTCGAGGGTGATCGTCGTATCTTCCGGCACATCGTGGAGCAAGGCCGCGGCAATCGTCTCGGCATCCATCTGCATGTCGGCGAGGATCGCCGCGACGGCGACCGGATGGGTGATGTATGGCTCGCCGGACTTCCGATCGACGCCCGCGTGCGCGTCCGCCGCCACAGCATAGGCGCGCGCCACGAGCGAGAGATCGGAGACGCCCATGCCCGCAGTATGCAACTGCGCTTCCAGCGCCTCGAAGTGCGCCGAATCAGCGGGTGGATGCGACGAAGAAACGGCGACGGTTGCCATACGTGAGCGTCACCTTTTACCCTGAGTGCGATACGTAAACGAGGTCGGGCCAGTTGTCCCAGCCCTCCTGAAAAGTATAACACACAGCGGATAT
>JBPCMC010000444.1:0-14182 GCA_051002645.1 Thermomicrobiales bacterium | reverse complement strand
TGCTGGCTACTGACTACTGTCTACCAGGAGGAATCATGCGCCCCTTCACCCCCGATATTGCCGTTGATCTCCGCGTTCCGTCCGATGTGCAACTCGCGCCGGACGGGAGCATGGTCGCCTTCTGCGTCGCGCCCGTCGGCCACCGGCAGACCGACCCGACGAGTACGATCTATGTCGCCCCGACCGACGGCAGCACTGCCCCGCGCGCCGTCACCGGCAGCGAGCACAACAATTTCGCGCCCCGCTGGTCGCCGGACGGCGCGACGCTCGCCTTTCTCTCCGACCGTGTCAAGCGCAGCGAGGCGCAATTGCACCGCGTGGCGGCCACGGGTGGCGAGCCGGTGCGGCTGACCGAACTGCTCGGCGGCGTGGCAAACCCGGTTTGGCGCCCCGATGGTAAGGCGATCGCTTTCACCGCCCGCCGCCGCGCCCTCGCCATGGAGGACGAGCCGAAGAGCGATGTCAAAGTGTGGAGCGAGCAGTGGCGTCCCCACGCGGTCGCGACCGTCCCGGCGTACGGCGGCATGCCGCTCGTGCTCGGCCCGGCGGCGGGGCACGTCTGGTCCTTCGCCTTCTCGCCGGACGGCGCGGCAATCGTCGCCGCCGTCTCTCCCTCCGAGGACCTCGCGGTGTCGCATGGCAGCGTGCGCATCCTCCGCTGGCGTATCGATGGCGGCGGTGAGGAGCGCGAACTGCTCAGCAGCCTCGGGATGGGCGTGAGCCAACTGCAATGGTCCACCGACGGGACGCGCATCCTCGTCGTTGCCTCACAACTGCCGGACCCGAGCCAGCACCGCGTCTTCGTCATCGATGCGGAGGGCGACGCCGTCCAGACCCTCGACGAGGGTGAGACGACACCGACCTGGGCGGGATTCCAGGACAACGCGCTCGTCGTCAACCGCGTCGTCGGGCAGGTTTCGCAACTGGATCGCACTCCTATGCTCATGCCACCCAACGGGCCCACGCAGTACTCCGTCCTCGACACGCCGCCTGGCGGTTGGATCGACGCGGTCAGTGTGGCGGGGACGACGATCGCTTTCACCTGCGCCTTCGTGGACCGCGCGGCGGAAGTCTACGCGGCGCAAGGGGGCCAATCCGCTCGCTGCCTGACCGATCTCAACCCGCACCTCGCGTCGGTCACGCTCGCGCCGATGGAGCAGATCAGTTGGCAGGCGGCGGATGGTACGAAGATCGAGGGGTGGCTGCTCCTCCCGCCGGGGCGCAGAGGGAACGGCCCGCTGCCGCTGATCGTGCAGATTCACGGCGGGCCGGCGGGCGTTTCCAGCGCGCGCTCGGGGATGGGCGCGCACAACTGGGGGCAGGCGCTGGCGGCGCGCAACTACGCGGTGCTGCTGCCCAACCCGCGCGGCTCGACGGGGCGCGGCGCGGCCTTCACACGCTCGAACCGCTACGACTTCGGCGGTGGGGATTATGAGGACATCATGGCGGGCGTCGATCACCTGATCGACGTGGGCATCGCGGACCCCGACCGCCTCGGTGTCTGCGGCTGGTCGTACGGCGGCTTCATGACGGTGTGGGTCGTCGGGCAGACCAATCGCTTCAAGGCGGCCGTCGCGGGTGCGCCACCGACGAACTGGGTGAGCAAGATCGGCACGACGGACATCGGCCCGGCGAATGCCTGGAACATCGGCCTCGTCCATCAGGAGCCCGATCAGGTGTGGGAGCGCTCGCCGATCCGCTATGTCGGCAAGGTGACGACGCCCACCCTGCTCGTCGGCGGCGACGCGGATAAGCGCGTGCCGATCACGCAGGCGCAGGAGTTCCATTGGGGGCTCAAGGGCGCGGGGGTAGAGACGGAACTGGTCATCTACCCGCGCCAGAAACACGGCTTCCACGAGCGCGCGCACCAACTCGACCTCGCCCAGCGCGTCTGCGACTGGTTCGCTCGCTTCATCCCGGCGGGCTAAAAGCCAGTTGCAAAACCTATCGGGAATGAACCGCCAAGACGCCAAGGACGCCAAGAAAACGCGAAGAAAGAAACCCAAATGCTCTTCGCCCCTCTTGGCGTCCTTGGCGTCTTGGCGGTTTTGAAACTGTCTCAAAGGGGGCAGAGATTAGAGTGCCGCAGCGGTGGCAGTGAGGCCGTTGCCGGCATCGGTGACCTGCCAGCCGCCCATCGCGCCGACATAGGCGTAATCGGCGTAACCGTCCGTGCTGGCAACGCTGGCAATATCGAACTTCGCGCCCGGCACATGGGCACGCACCCAGGCGGTCAAGTCGCGGATCGTCTCGCGGGCATGGACGAAATCGCCGGGGCCGTTGTCGTGCAGCGCGAGCGAGCGGCCCGCGCGGTTGATGACGATCAGGAAGCCGTGGCTGTCCAGCGTGCCGCCGCTCTGCTCGACGATGAACTGATGCTCCGGCGTGCCCCGGTAGCGGTCGTTGTGCGTGGCGAAGTCGGCGGGCGCGAAGGTCAGCGTCTCGCCATCGCCGAAGAAATCGACGCGCGGCGCAAGATCGACGATGCGCCGCACCATCTCGTCGTCGTATTTGAGGTTGACGTACACATCGTAGGACATCGCGCCATTCCTCCGCCGCACCACTGATCCAACGATCTTCCGCATCTCGATCATGCCGGATGACATAGTAAACGGTGCGCGGGCAGGGGAGCAAACCCGCCGCGTCGATGCTCATTGCTCATTGCTCATTGCTCATTGCTTGTTTACTATGCGCATGGGACGGGAAGAGATGGCGTGCGAAGTGCGAAGTGCGAAGTGCGAAGTGCGAAGTGCAGGGAAAGGGCGGCGATTGCAAGCGGGTGATATCGCGCCGGATGTGACGGTCACGATTGGCGATGAGCGGGTGCGGCTGCGCGATTTCGTCGGCACGAAGCGCCTCGTGCTCTACTTCTATCCGAAGGACAGCACGCCCTCCTGCACCATCGAGGCGCGGGAGTTCAATGACCTGCTCGATGACTTCATCGCCGCTGAGACGGCGGTGATCGGCGTGAGCACGGACAGCGCCGCCACGCACGCGCGTTTCGCGCAGCGCGAGGGGCTGCGTTTCTCGCTCGCCACCGACGCGGACGGCACGCTGGCGGACGCCTTCGGCGCGGCGAACCGGCTCGTGCAGGGCGTCCGTGCCAAGCGCGTCACCTTCCTGATCGACACGGATGGCCGCATCGCCCGCGTCTGGGATCGCGTCAATCCGCACACGCACCCGCTCGATGTGCTGGACGCCGTGCGCGTCCTAACCCCCGCCCGCCCATGCTGCCCAGAGGGCTCCCGCACCCGGTTCCCCACCGGGGAAGGGGAGCGAGTCAGAGCGCAGGCGCCGGGGTGAGATCGCTGGATTCATGGGGCGCTCAGTTGCGCGGTGATCGTCCGTGCCGCCTCGGTCACGAATGCGGCCTGTCGTCGCTCGTCGTCCGGCCCGAACCGTTGCTCCGGCAGGGTGATGCCGACCGAGCCGACGACACGGCCGTCGGTGCCGTGGATTGGCGCGGCGATGCCGACCGCACCGGGTGTCCGCTCGCCCTTGCTGACCGCGTAACCGTGGCGGCGTACCTGCTCCAGCACTGACGGGAGGAGATCGGGGGCGACGATGGTCCGGTCGGTCATCGTGACGAGAGGGCGCGCGAGGATAGCGCCCTGTTCGGCCTCCGGCAGGAAGGCGAGGATCGCGCGGCCGGTCGCCCCGGCGGTGACCGGGAGCCATTCGGCCACCTGGCGCATCTGGCGGATCGGGTGGGGGGAGTCGATCGTGGCGGCGAGCAGCATCTCCTGGCGCGCCGGGTCGTAGAGCGCGAGCAACGCCGTCTCCCCGGTCGCGTCCACGAGTCGCTTCATCCACGGCAGGGCCACCTCCCGGACGGGGTGATGATCGGCCGCCTTCCACGCCAGACGGAGGAACCCGAATCCCAGGCTGTAGCGGCTCGTCTCCGGCTCCTGCTGGACGAGACCGCCCGCCTGGAGGTGCGCGAGCACGCGGTGGAGGGTGCTCGGGTGCATGCCCACTTCCGTCGCGATCTCTCGCAGCCCCCACGATGTTCCCGCCGCATCGACCATCCAGAACAGGACGGCAAACGCCCGCGCGACCGGGTCGCGCGTCTCGCGCTGCGCGGGTTCCTCGCTCGCTGGTCGGCTCATCGTCGCTCCCTCCCGTCCGCGTGCCGTCCGCATCGCGGCGGCTTGACAGTGCCTGCGGACGAGCGTATCATGTGTAGAGAGAAATTGCAATTTCTCTACAAGAAACAAACGATGCACATAGGCGGCATCGAACGAACGGATACGAGTAGGCGCAGGCGGGGTACGCGGCGCGGGTATATCGTTGGGAATGACCGTCGAGGGATCGGTTTGCGGTACAATGCGGATAATTGTTGTTGTATGCGGCCACCTCTGCGGCCTGGCCTGTTTTCGTCGGCGGCGCAGCCGTTTCTGCGCGCAGGTACTGCCGTTCCATGAATGGCGGGGAGGACACCGTGAATCGCACTGTGTATCCGAATATTGACTCGACCCCGGAGATGGTCACTCGCGTCTACGCGCGGATGGCGAAGAACATGCCGATCATCCGCCAGCGGCTCGGGCGGCCATTGACGCTGATGGAGAAGATCGTCCTCACGCACCTCGACGACCCCGAGGGGCAGGAACTGAAGCCAGGCGAGAGTTACCTGATGGTGCGGCCCGACCGCGTCGCCTTGCAGGACGCGACGGCACAGATGGCCCTCTTGCAGTTCGCGCAGGCGAATATCCCGCGCGTCGCCGTGCCTTCCACCGTCCACTGCGACCATCTGATTCGCGCGCACATCGGCGCGGACCCTGATCTGGCGGGCGCGACCTCCGAGAACCGCGAGGTCTACGACTTCCTCTCCTCCGTCTCGCAGAAGTACGGTCTCGGCTTCTGGAAGCCGGGCAGCGGCATCATCCATCAGGTCGTGCTGGAGAACTACGCGTTTCCGGGCGGCATGATGATCGGCACGGACTCGCACACGCCGAACGCGGGCGGCCTCGGCATGATCGCCTCGGGCGTCGGCGGTGCGGACGCGGTGGATGTAATGAGCGGCTTCCCGTGGGAAGTGAAGTATCCGACCAAGATCGGCGTCAAACTGACCGGCGCCTTGAGTGGCTGGACCTCGCCGAAGGATGTCATCCTCAAACTGTGCAGCATCCTCACCGTCAAGGGGGGCACGAACGCCATCGTCGAGTTCTTCGGCGCGGGGTGCGCGACGATCTCCTGCACCGGCAAGGCGACGATCTGCAACATGGGCGCGGAGCACGGCGCGACGACCTCCGTCTTCCCCTTCGACGAGCGGATGGACCTCTACCTGCGCGGCACCGGACGTGCCGCTCTCGCCGATCTCGCCAAGGCGAACCGCGAGATGCTCGTCGCGGACCCGGAAGTCGAGGCGGAGCCGGAGAAGTACTTCGATCGCGTGGTCGAGATCGACTTGACGACATTGGAGCCGATGATCGTCGGGCCGCACACGCCGGACCTCGCCCGCTCGCTCTCCGAGATCGCTGCGGCGGTCGAGGCGGAAGGCTACCCGGACCGGCTCTCCGCCGCGCTGGTCGGCTCCTGCACGAACTCGTCGTATGAGGACATCTCCCGCTCCGCCGCCGTCGCACAGCAGGCGATCGATCACGGCGCGACGATGCAGACGAACTTCATGATTACCCCCGGCTCCGAGCAGGTGCGCGCCACCCTCGCGCGGGACGGGCAACTCGATACGTTGGAGCAGATCGGCGGCAAGGTGCTCGCCAATGCCTGCGGCCCCTGCATCGGCCAGTGGCAGCGGGACGATCTCTCTACCCTGCCGCTCGTCACCGGCGGCAGCGCGAACACCGCGCAGCCGAAGCCGCGCAACTCGATCATCAACTCCTTCAACCGCAACTTCCCGCGCCGCAATGACGGCAACCCGGACACCTTCTCCTTCATCGCCAGCCCGGAGATCGTCATCGCCTACGGCCTCGCCGGTCGCCTCTCCTTCAACCCGCTGACGGACACGCTGGAAGCGCCGGACGGTAGCACATGGATGCTCGAACCGCCCGCCGCCGCGCCCGACCTCCCCGCCGAGGGATTCGTGACGGACACGACGGGCTTCGTGCCGCCCGCCGACGATGGCGCTAGGATCGAGATCAAGGTGGACCCGAACAGCAAGCGGCTGCAACTCCTCCAGCCCTTCCCGGCGTGGGACGGGCAGGATTACCTCAATGCGCCGGTGTTGCTCAAGGTGCAGGGGAAATGCACGACGGACCACATCTCCCCCGCCGGGCCGTGGCTCCGCTTCCGCGGCCACATCGACCACATCAGCGACAACATGTTCGTCGGCGCGATCAACGCCTTCACCGGCGAGGCGGGCACAACCCGCAATGACCTGACCGGCGAGGAGAATCTGCCCGTGCCGCAGGTCGCCCGCGCCTACAAGGAGGCGGGGATGCCATGGGTAGTCGTCGGCGACGAGAACTACGGCGAGGGGTCGAGCCGCGAGCACGCCGCGATGGGGCCGCGCTACCTCGGCGCGGCGGCGATCATCGTCAAGAGTTTCGCGCGCATCCACGAATCGAACCTCAAAAAGCAGGGCGTCCTGCCGCTGACCTTCGCGGACCCGAGCGACTACGACAAGGTGCGCGAGGACGACCGCATCGACCTCTCCGAGATCGGCGACCTCGCCCCGAACGCGCCGGTGATGATGCGTGTCCGCCATAGCGACGGCAGCAGCGACTTCGCCGAGTTGCGCCACACGATGAACGAGGAGCAGATCGGCTGGTTCAAGGCCGGCTCCGCCCTCAACCTGCTGGCGCAGAAGACGAAGAAGTAGACGGGGCTCGAAATTCGGCGCGAATACGGGGTGCCCCTCGTGGGTGCCCCTTTTTTGGATCGTCGCTGCTCTCGTACGGTATCGCTATCTAAATATTCGGATCGCAACGTCCTCGCGGCTCATCTCGGCGTGTTCTGCAACATCCGTGAGAATGCTCGCCAGCGTGCCGATCCGCAAGGCATCGTGACGCGGGATGGTGATATGGTGCTCACCGTGTTCGTGAGTTGTAAGGCGCATATGGCTGCCCGTTTGTCGCGCGATTTCATAACCAAAGGATTTCAGCAATCGCGCCAATGCATCCCCGGACAGGTCGCGGGGGAGTTTCACAGCGCCAGCACTTCTTCGCGGACGAAATGCAGGCGAATGATCCGGGGCTCCTGACCTTCCTCGAAGTGGCAGCGCACGGCATCGCGCACGTTCTCGTGGAGAGCGGGAAGATCATCTCCCTCCGTGAAGATCGAATGGCCGAGTGCGCGGGCGGTCCATCCACCCTCTGGCGCTTCCTCGACAAGGAAGATCACTTCGTTCATCGCGCCCTCCAGACCTTAAATGCAATGACGCTCCCGCTACTGTACCGCATCGATGCTCGATCTGGCGCCACATAAATGATGGGAGCGCCTTTCACGAGTATTTTCGAGTGAGGTAATCGGTATAATCTTCCCGAATCTCTTCATCGGTCGGGGCATGTTCGCTCGCTCGGAGAATACCGAGCAATCGATGGGTCGACGACTCCGGTGGGATGTCCTTGAGGAGCCGCGCCCGCTCGGCTTCAAACTCTTTCCGCCACGTCTCATGCCCGTCACGTACGGCATCTGGTTCCAGCGTCTCTCGAACCGAGCGGGAGACTTCTTCCAGGAGCCGTAGCTGCTCCGCGACAGGCAGTCGCTCCACTTCGGCCTTGATCTCTTCGTACGTCATCGTGCCGCTCCTTCACCGGTGTCACAGAGAGGCCAGTATCGGGTACATTGTACGCTATTGGATGTTGGGCAATGCTGGCAGTAATGCGGCGATGGGGGCAGGCATGAAACGGGCACTGACGGGGCAGGTGACGCGGACGCTCGTGGGGCGGGATGCGGTCTCGCTTGTCACGACGAAGGAGCGGGCGATTCGCATCACGATGGAGGGCGTCGCGGGGGACAAGCACGCGGGGATCACGCGCCTCTCGGACTCGCGCACGCCGTGGTACACGCGCGGCATCGTGATCCGCAACAGCCGGCAGGTCTCGCTCGTTTCGGCGGAGGACTTGGAGCGGATCGCGGCGGCGCTCGCACTGCCGGTGATCGAGCCGGAATGGTTGGGCGCGAACCTCGTGCTGCGCGACATCCCGGACTTCTCGCACCTGCCTCCGGGCTCGCGCCTTTTCTTCCCGGACGACGCAGTGCTCGTTGTCACCGAGCAGAATCTTCCCTGCGTCCAGCCGGGTCGGGTTATCCAGGAGCAGTACCCGGACGCGGCGCGGCTGGCGCAGCAGTTCCCCAAAGTCGCCCTCCATCTGCGCGGCATCGTCGCCTGCGTCGAGCGCCCCGGTGCCATCAGCGAAGGCGACACGGTGCGGATCGATGTGATCGAGCACACGCCATACGGCGGAGCAGGGCAGCAGTAGTACGCCAGAAGATGGAAAACCGGCAGAAGTGAAATCCAGCGTTCTTCGAACTCCGAACTGCGAAATACGTACATCGAACTTCCCCGACGCGCGAAAAGCCGGGGGATTCCCCAGTGGTATTCACGTTGCCTGCCATCTATCATCGGGGTGTTCCAGCGAGACGGAAGCAGATGATCCAGAAGGAGACCGACCATGACCGAAGAGAACCAGATCGTTGACGTGCCCGGACTCTTCGATTCCCGCCCATTGGGCTACGTGCAGTGCGTGACGGCGGGCAACCTCGTCTTCGTAGCAGGGCAGGCGGGATTGGACGAGCGGTTGCAGATCGTTTCTCCCGAGTTCGCTCCGCAGGCGCGGCAGGCCCTCGTCAACGTCCGCCGGGCGCTCGAAGCGGCGGGTGCGAGCCCGGCGGATATCACCGCTATCACGATCTACCTGACCGAGATAGGCAATCTGCGCACGTTCGGGGCGATCAGGCAGGAGATAATGGGGGAGATGCAGGCGACGAGCACGGCGGTGGAGGTGTCAGCGCTCGCCCTGCCCGGCATGGTGGTCGAGGTGACGGTGATGGCAGTCCAGTCGGAGCAGGAGGGGGAGGTTCGCATTTTGATGTTCGGATTTCGCAATGGAGAATCCAGCGTTCTTCGAACGTCGAACGGCGAACTTCCACCCATGTCAGGCCAGCATCGGGTCCAGGCCCATGATCGGCGTGCCGATCTGGATGTTGGCGGCGTTTAGCGCCTGGGTGAGGTCGTTGATGATGTCGCGCGGGTGCTCGATGCCGGCGGAGAGGCGGAGGAGGCCGGGTGTGATGCCCATCCGCTCCCGCTGGCGGGGGGCGACTTCGCGATGCGAGGTCATGGCGGGGCAGGTGATCAGCGTGTAGACATCACCGAGGCTGGTCGCGGGGACGCAGAGCGTCAGGGCATCCATGAAACGCATCACGTCCTCCTGCGCGGCGCCCGCCAACTCGAAGGTCACCATCCCGCCCGCCCAGCCCGGCTTGAAAAGCCGCCGCGCCGTCTCGTATTGCGGGTGCGAATGTAAACCCGGGTGGACGACGCGGGCGATGCGCGGGTCCTGTTCCAAGGCGCGGGCGATTAGTTTCGCATTGAGCATCTGCCGCCGCAGCCGCAGCGTGAGCGTCTTCAGGCCGCGCAGCACCATGTATGCCTCGTTTGCCGCGAGGTTCGGGCCGAGCGTGCGCACCAGCGGAATGAGCGTGTGCGCCTCGTCGCCCTTGCCGATCACGACGCCCGCCAGCGCGTCCGCGTGGCCGTTCAGGTACTTCGTCATGCTATGCACGACAAAATCCGCTCCATTGGCGAAGCCGAACAGGAGCGGCGGCGGGGTGAACGTGCCGTCCAGCACCACTCGCGCGCCGACCGCGTGCGCCGCCTCCGCGACGTCGGGGACGTCGGTGATGCGCAAGAGCGGGTTGGACATCGCCTCGATCAGCACGGCGCGCGGCCTCACTTCCGTGATCGCCGCGCGGGTCGCCTCGGTGTCCGTTGTGTCCACGAAGGTCGCGTCGATGCCGAGCGTGCTGAAGACATTCATCAGCAGCGTGAAGGTTGCGCCGTAGAGGTCGCGCGCCGCGACGATCCGCTCGCCCGCGCCGACGCCCGCCGCCAGCAGCGCGAGGTGGACGGCGGCCATCCCGGAGGAGGTGACGACCGCCACGTCGCCCCCTTCGAGGTCGCGGATCGCCTCTTCGAGCGCGGTGATCGTTGGGTTGCCGTAGTGGGCATAGACATACCCGGCTGTCTCCCCTGCGAAGACGGCGTCCAGTTCGGCGATCTCGTCGTACATATAGGCGGCGGAGCGGTAAATCGGCGTGGAAACGGGCGTGAAGTTCGGCTTCGGGCCCCGCTCGCCCGCATGGACGGCCCGCGTACCGATGTCCCACCCGGTCATGTCGCGTGTGTTCGGCATGGAAGACTCCGAGGACTAAGGACTGAGGACGAAGGACTAAGGGTCCTGTGTCGCATATCGTATCATGCCGCGACAGGAGCGGGAGCAGGGGCAAGTGGATGAGGTATTCCATTACCGATGCGACGATCAGGGCGATCTGGGAGGCACAGGGGTTTGGTGCGCCACGGCAGATTGCGGGTGCGGCGAGCGGGGTTAGCAATCAGTGCTTCATCGTCGACGACGCGCGCGTGATTCGCTTCAACACGATTGATACGACCGTGCCGAAGTTCGACAATGAGCGGGTCGCCTACGAGTTGCTCGCGGGGCGGGGATTGCCTGTGCCCTCGGTGGTCGCGCTCGATACATCGCGTCGTCTCTGTCCGTACGAGTACATCATCCTGACGCGATTGCCGGGGAAGAATCTCGCGGAGAGTTGGCGCACACTGCCACCGGTGCGGGTCCGCGCTCTCGCGAGGGAGGCGGGTGTCGCCCTTGCCCGAATGCACGCGATCACGCTCCCGGCATTCGGCAAACTGCGCGAGCAGGATGCGCCGCGCTTCCATTCATGGCCGGACTACTTCGGCGATTATGCCCGCCGCTACATCGACGCGGCAGCGCGGGATGGTCTGCTGGACGATGCGCTTCGCGCCCGGCTGGAAGGCGCATTGCATCGCGCGGGCGGTCTGCTGACGCGGGTGACGCAGGGTGTACTCGTCCACAGCGATTACCATTACGAGAATATCCTGCACGATGGCGGGCGACTCTCCGGCATCCTCGATTTCGAGTGGGCGCTCTCCGGCGACCCGTCCTACGACTTCATGAACGCGGATGTCCGCGCGTCACAGATACCGGCGAGCGAGGCAGCATTCGTGGCGGGGTATCAATCCATCCGCCCACTCGATGCCGAGCATGATCGGAGGATTAATCTCTATCGCCTCTTCCTCCGGCTCGAAACCGCCGCAATGCACGCGCAACGCGGCAATACCCAGGCCGCGCAATCCGCCCGCGCGGAAACAATAGCGCTCCTTGAGGCCACCGAGGGGTGACGCACCGCTCCCGGTGGCCTCACGCGCCCGCGCCCTGGTCGATGATCGTGCGAGCAGTATAGGCTTGATCGCTGGCCTTATCACCCTGGACGATGATTGTGTCGCCTGCCTTGATGTCGCTCACGTTGCCCGCCGTTTGCGTGCGGATGGTCGTGCTCGCATTCGTCGTGACCGTCGTCGTGGCGCCGTCGAAGCCTTGCAGCGTCAGCGTGCCGTTGGCGATGGTCATGATCCGCCCGGTGGGTCCATTCAGACCGGCGAGCACACCGCCGCCACCACCGGCCCTGGCCGCCGGTGCGCTGGCGGCCCCGCCGCTCGCGTTGCCGCTCGGTCGGCCTCGACCGCCACCGGCGGGGCTGCCCGTCGCTGTTGTTGCCGACGGATCACTGGCGCCGCCCGGCGCTTGCCCGGCCCCACGACCACCGCCGACCGCGTTCAGCGCGAAGATCGTCTTCGCGGCATAGGCGGTGTCGCCCGTCTTGTCGCCCTGCACCGCGACGATGTCGCCGCTCTTGAGATCACCGAGCGCGCCGGGCGCGAAGGTCGTCACGGTCGTGGAGGCGTCCGTCGCGACGGTGACGGCGACATTATTCGGCTGCTCCTGAAGCGTGAGCGTCCCATTGTCCGCCTTGGTCACCTTGCCGGTGACGCTGCTCCCTGTCCCGGCCGTGGTCCCGCCCGTGCCGCCCGTGCCGCCCGCGCCGGTGTTACCCGTGCCCCCGGCGCCCCCGGTCCGCTGACCGCCGGTCCCCGCGCCGCCCGCCCCCTGCCCGCCGGACACGGTCGTCCCGCGCGCGAAGGCGCTCCGGTCGCTGGAGACGCTCAACTCGCCGGCCGTTTTCCCTTTGCCGTACGCCACGAACCCCGTCCCGATGATGCCGAGGAGGAGCACGACGCCAATTACTATCCATATGCTGTTCCGTCGCATCACGCGATCCTTCCGCTTCGTTCACCCACCGCGCATGATCGCACATCCGAGCGTGCGGCGCGCCACGTTCCGGGGCGCATCCACCCTGACAAGGATAGAATCTCCCAGCCGTCGATGTGCGAAGTGCGAAATACTTGTAAAAAGAATCGCCGCGCGTCGGTGTTGTCCGCCGGCCGTTCCGCTTTAGCGTGTATTGCAGCGACCCTGAGCTATGGGAATGATGGTGACGGTGGGCTTTCGCCTGCCGAACAACACCACTGCGGCAGGCTAAAGCCCACCGCCACCGACTCAATTACGCCGAGGCCCGCTTTAGGGAGACGAATCGCCGTGCCGGACTGCGGCGGCGACGCGCAGGATCGCGGCCAGACTCTGCTCGACGTCGGCCTCGGTCGTGGCCCAGGATGAGACGCTGATGCGCATCGCGGCGCGACCCTGCCAGACCGTGCCGCCGCACCAGCAGACGCCGTCCGCCTGGATGCTGGCGATGACGCGCCGGGTGGTCGCATCGTCGCCGAACGAGACGAGCACCTGATTGAGGGCGACCTCGTTGAGGATGTCATAGCCCGCCGCCCGCAATCCCGTGGCGAAACGCGCGGCGTGGCGGCAGGTGCGCTCGATCAAATCCGCCAGCCCCGCACGCCCGAGCGAGCGCAGCGCGGCCCACACATCGACGCCCCGCGCGCGGCGCGAGAGTTCCGGGGTGTAGTGATCCGGCTGGCGCATCTCGCTCACCGAGAGATACGCGGCGGGAGCGGACATCGCCGCGCGCAAGGGCGCGCCGTCGCGCACGAAGGCGAGGCCGCTGTCGTAGGGGACGTTGAGCCATTTGTGCGCGTCGGTCGCCCAGGAATCCGCATCGGCGACGCCGCCGACGAGATGCGCCCGCGCGGGCGACGCGGCCGCCCACATACCGAACGCGCCATCCACATGGACCCACGCGCCCGCATCGTGTACGCGGGCGCAGATCTCGCGTACGGGGTCGCACGCCCCGGTGTTGACGTTGCCCACCTGCACGCAGACAATCGCCGGCCCCGCGAGCGACGGCATCGCGTCGGCGCGCATTCGTCCCTGCCCGTCGACCGTCACGGCCACGATCCGCTGCCGCCCGAAGCCGAGCAGGCCGAGCGCCTTGAGGACGGAGACATGGACCTCCGCACCGACGACGACCGTCACCGGCGGCGCACCGAACAAGCCGTCCGCCTCGACATCCCAGCCCGCCCGCGCGAGCACGGCGTGGCGGGCGGCGGCGAGGGCGCTGAAGTTCGCCATTGTGCCCCCGGTCACGAATGCGGAGGCGCAGGTGGGCGGCAGGCCGAACAGATCGAGCAACCAGCGGTGCGCGACCAACTCCAGCGCGGCGCAGGCGGGCGAGGTCGTCACGGCGCCCGCGTCCTGATCCCACGCGCCGGTCAGCCAGTTCGCGGCCAGCGCCGCCGGGAGCGAGCCGCCGATCACGAAGCCGAAGAAACGCGGCCCCGCGCTGGCGACGGTCGCGGGCGATCCGACGTCGTCGAGGAGCGCGAGGATTGCAGCGGGATCGCCCGGCCCATCAGGGAGCGGTTCGTCCAGTATGGTGAGACGGGCAATCGCCTCCGGCGTCGGGGCGACGCCACGCGCCCCAAGCCCCGCACGATAGCGTGCCGCACGGTCGGCGGTCGCCCGCAGCAAATCCTCCATCGATTGGCCTCCTCGCGAGACAATGACACTGCCACAACGGGATCACCGGGAGCGCCTATCCTTCTGCCCGGCGATTGATCCTCGCCGCAGAGTAGGAAGCACGAAGGCGGCTTAGTACTACAGCCGCACTTCTGTGATAGGCTCCTGCCGACGGAAAGGAGTTTATCGTCATGATTGTCCCTGCTGGTCCCGCTTCCCTTGACGCCCTCCATGCCACGATCGCGCCGCGCTTTCGT
>JBPCMC010000443.1:0-10193 GCA_051002645.1 Thermomicrobiales bacterium | reverse complement strand
CAGGTGAACCGCCTCAAAACGACGAAGCGGGCGATGTACGGGCGGGCAAAGTTCGACCTGTTGCGGCAGCGGATGCTGCACGCGGCCTAACCGACCGATCGGCGTTCATCGAGACTGCCGGAGAACCGCTAAATGGCGGAAATCTTCAGGGCTATTGGACGATTAGTAGCACAAAATCGCTAGCCTCATGCTGTTCTCCTCCCGGAAAACGAACCTATTTGCGACAAACCCGAACACTGTTTGGCATCGCCGGTTTTCCCAATGGACCGCGTTTAGTATCCCGTCTCTTTATCAAGGTCTCGATAGACCTGCGTAGCACTGGGTTTTGCGACATCGCTTTCGCTGTAGAGCCGCCATTGCATCACGGATCGTCTGTGCGATGGATGCTGCCTGCTCGTGACTTTCGCATTCAATACCACCTGGCCATACGCGAGAGAACGTGTCACCAGGGGCAAAGTGGACGCTCTTCGGCACCATCAGCCACCGACGAAAGTACCGACGTGGCGATTGGCATCGGCACTTCCACGCTTTTCACCGTGCCGGGACCCGCAAAGCGGCAGTCCGAAAGCCTCCGATAACCGGAGAAAGTTCCGTCTCTGTCGCTTCTCGGCACTTTTACCTCATCAATGTCGCAGTAGTTTGCACTTCATCGCACATTCTCTATCTTAGGGCGTACCGGGGCGGGGAGTGACCCTGCCTGCGATTTGTGCAAACAGAGGATGAAGTACGTAGATGGTGCCGCAGTGCCAATCTCATCAGGCCCTGCTCGTGTACGGCGGCGGATGCGTTCGCGGCCACCCACTGTCGCGTTGTTCGCCGGGTGCGGCGGGTATGCTATGCTGGCGGTCTCCCGATGATCTCCCCGCAGGTAAGGAGTGATGCGGTGGATCCCCGCCCTCTCGGCGTCCGAGTGCCGCTTGCCCGTACCGCGTTGATCGGTCGCGACGACACGCTCGCCGCGCTGCGCGACCTGATTCTGCATGCGGATGCGCGCCTGCTCACGCTCACGGGTGTTGGCGGCTGCGGCAAGACCCGCCTCGCGTCCCAACTCGCATCCGATCTCGCCCCGGCCTTTGCCCATCGGGTTTGGTTGGTGGAACTGGCGCCAATCACCAATCCCGCGCTCATCCCCGGAGCCGTCGCCTCTCTCCTCGGGTTGCAGGAAACGGCAGCGAGTTCATCCGCCGAAGACGTGTGTGCGTTCCTCGCGGATCGGCCCGCCCTCCTCATTCTCGACAACTGCGAGCGCCTGATCGACGCCTGTGCCGCGCTTGTGGACCAACTCCTCGCTGCCTGTCCCGCGCTCCGCATCCTCGCCACGAGCCGCGAGCCGCTGCAGATCGCAGACGAGCGCCAGTACCGGGTATCGCCCCTCGCCCTCCCCGACCCCGACAACGCGGCGTCCGCGGGCGCGATCGGGCGATCACCGGCGGTGCAGCTCTTCGTCGTCCGGGCACAAGCCGTGGTCCCCACCTTCTCCCTCACTGCTGCGAATGCCCCGATCGTCGCCCATATCTGCGCCCGCCTCGACGGCATCGCCCTCGCCCTCGAACTCGCGGCGGCGCGCGTCCGGGTCCTCTCGCTCGCCCAGATCCGCGACCGCCTCGACGATGCGTTCCGCGTGCTGGCCGGGGGCAGTCGGGTCGCGCCGACGCGCCAGCAGACGCTGCGCGCCACGTTCGATTGGGGCCATGCCCTGCTCACCGAGCCGGAGCGCGCGCTGTTCCGCCGCCTGGCGGTGTTCGCCGGCGAATACACGCTCGACGCGGTGGAGGCGGTCTGCCCCGATACCGACCTGCCCGCCGCCGCGGCCCTCGAAACCCTGACGCGGCTGGTGGACAAGTCGCTGGTCGTCGTCGACGGCGCGGGCGAGGAGGCGTGGTACCGCCTGCTCGAACCCGTGCGACAGTATGGGCTGGAACACCTCACCGCGCGCGGCGAGGCGGAGGCGACGCGCGCGCGACAGGCGATGTTCTCCCTGACCCTCGCGGAACAGGCCGCCCCGGCGCTGCATGGGCCGGAACAGGATGCCTGGCTGGTGCGCCTGGAGCGGTCGCGGGGCAACCTGCGCGCGGCGCTCGGCTGGGCGGAGGAGCGCGGGGAACGGGAGATCGGGCTGCGGCTGGCGACGGCGCTCGTCCCCTTCTGGGAGGCGCACGGCCACCTCGCGGAGGGGCGGCAGTGGCTGAATGCGGCGCTCGCGGCGTCGGCGGAGGCCGTCCCGCCGGCGCTGCGGATGCGCGCGCTCATGGGCGCGGGGCGCCTCACGCACCTCCACGCCGCATATGGCGAGGCGGAGCGGCTGCACAGCGAGAGCCTGGCGCTGGCGCGAGAGTTGGGCGATGAGGAGGGGATCGCCAGCGCACTGACGGAGTTGGGGATGGTCGCGCGCGTCCAGCGCGAATTAGCGCGGTCGATCCAGTTGATCGAGGAGGGCCTGGCGCGGTTCCGCGCCCTGGGGGATGAGGCGGGGATCGCGGTGGCGCTGCTCAACCTCGGTACCACCGTGGGGAACGCGGGCGAGATGCCCCGGGCGGTGGCACTGCTCACCGACGGCCTGACGCGCTTCGAGGCGCTCGGCGATCTCCGTTCGATCGCGGTCTCGCAGGCGATACTCGGGGGAGTGCTGCTCAAGCAGGGGGACCTCGACGCCGCGACCCGGTCGCTGGCGGCGAGTCTCGCCGGGCATGGTCGCCGCGCCGACCGGTGGTTCGCGACCTACACCCTGATGATGCTGGCGCGGGTCCAGGTGGCCCGCGGGCGGTGGGAAGTCGCTGCCCACCTGCTCGGCGCGGCGGAGGCGATCGGGGCGGGCGTGAGCAGCAGGATCAGCACCGTAACCTACGCGGAAATGCGCGCGGCGATCCGGGAGCATCTGGACGCGGCGCGCTTCGCCGCCGCGTGGGAGCGGGGGCACGCGCTCCCCTTCGCGGCATCCGTCGCGGCGGCGCTCGCCATCGTGATGCCCGCCGCACCCGCGCCAAAGGTGCCTTCGCCGCCCCCACCGGACACCGTGCCCCTGACCCGGCGGGAGCGCGAGATCGCGCGGCTGCTCGCACAGGGGAAGAGCGACCGCGAGATCGCGGCGGCGCTCTTCGTCAGCGTCGGGACCGTGAGCGGGCATGTGCACCACATCCTGCAGAAGCTCGAACTTTCGTCGCGCCATCAAGTTACCCGGTGGATGCACGCGCACGAACCCGAGGCCAGCGACCCCGACTGATCGGGCGGCGCCCGGTATCCCCGACGGCACGCCCCGGCGATAGCGGCTGGGACGGTCCGACCGTGCCCACCCCAAAAAACATACAGCATCCATACAGTCGATCCATACAGTCTCTAGAGGCGCGCCCACCGTCCGGGAGCCCACAATGGGGGCATTGACGCACCCGCGTTCACGGTTTGGGCGCGCAACATCCTATCAGCCAAGGAGCAGCATGTACGCCACGATCATCCGGTGCGACCTGCGCGCCCTCGCCTCGTCCGCCGAGCGCGGGCGCACCGGGCGCTCCCTCGCCGCCGCCCTCGGCGGGCTGCCCGGCTTCGTCGCCTTCGTCGCCCTCGAGGCGGAGGGGGAGGCGGGGGCGGTCGCCGCGCTCTGCATCGTCGAGGACCGGGCTAGCCTCGTAGCGGCGCAACGCCGGACCGCCGCGTGGCACACGGAGGCCTGCGGGGCCGCCGGGGGCGGCGTTGAGGAGCTGGGTGCGGGCGCGGTGATCGCGCAGCGCGGGCTGTGAGGGCGGCGGGGCACGGTGAGAAGGAAAAGGAGAAACGACGATGACGCGACGCATTGCTACCCGACGCTGGCCGGTGTCATTCGTTCTCGCGGTGGGGCTGCTGCTCGGCGGGGTGGCGTTCTCCGCCGCACCGGTCTCCGCGGCGACCACGCTGCATGTGACGAACTGCACCGACACGGGCGTCTCCGCGGATGGCTCGCTGCGTGGGGAGATCGCGGCGGCGGCAGCGGGGGATACGATCGTCTTCAACCAGAACTGCACCGGCGCGACAGCGATCACGCTGAGCCAAGCGAAGGGGCCGCTGTCGCTGACGCAGGACGTGACGATTGATGGGACGGGGCACACGGTGGTGCTGGACGGGGGCTGCACCGCCAACTGCGGCACGATCAACGCCGTCGGCGGAGTAGAGGTGCTGAACGTCAATGGTGGGGTGACGGCGACTCTGAACGCCCTGACGATCCAGAACGGGGTCGCAACCAATGCCAACGGCGGCGGCATCTTCAACGACGGCACGCTGACGGTGACGAACAGCACCATCAGCGGCAACACCGCGGTCTACTACGGCGGCGGCATCGACAACGGCCTCGGCGGCACGCTGATGGTGACGAATAGCACAATCAGCGGCAACCGCTCGGCCAACTACAACGGCGGCGGCGGCGGCGGCATGACCAACGGCGGCTCGGCGACGCTGACGAACACGATCGTCGCAGGCAACACCGCGGCCTACAGCACCCCCAACTTCGACGGCCCTGTCGCGTCGGGCGGGCACAACCTGTTCGGTTCGACCGACGGCAACACGATCACCCTCGGCCCCGGCGACATCGTCAACGCGGACCCGCTGCTCGGCACCCTCGGCAACCACGGCGGCCCCACCCAGACGCTCCCCCTCCTCTTCGGCAGCCCCGCCATTGACGCGGGCGACGACCTCACCTGTGCCCAATCTGGCGCGGGCCACGTCAATGGCGTCGATCAGCGCGGCGTCATCCGCCCGGAGGGGGCGCACTGCGACATCGGCGCCTTCGAGGCGCACTTCACCCTCACCGTGACGAGCGGTAGCCCGCAGACGACGGTGGCCACCCAGCCCTTCGCCAACCCGCTGGTCGTCACCTTCGGCGGCCCGGACGCCCCCGCGACGCTGAGCGGTGTCCCCGTCACTTTCAGCGCGCCGGGCAGGGGGGCCTCGGCGACATTCACCGGCAACCCGGCGACGACGGACGCGAGCGGGCGGGCGAGCGTGACGGCGGCCGCGAATGGCACGGCGGGGACGTACACGGTGACGGCGAGCACGCCGGGGGCGGCGAAGGTCACCTTCACGCTGAAGAACGTGCTGGTGGTGCCGGTCGTGAACACGAACGGGGACGGGGCGGCGAACGCGAACAACTGCGTGGCGGGCAACGCCAACACCTGCCGGCTGCGGGGCGCGATCGCGGCGGAGAACGCGGGAGGGGCGACGGGCGCGACGATCACCTTCGCGGCGAATGAGACGATCACGCTGAACCAAACGGCGGGCACGCTGACGCTGGCGCCGACGAGCGGCACCGAGAGGATAGACGGCAGCGGGCATACGATTGTGGTGGACGGCAACAACGCCGTGACGGTCTTCACGGTGAACAGCGGGACAGTGACGCTCAACGCCCTCACGATCCGGCACGGCAATACCGGCAACGGCGGCGGCATCGACAACGAGTCCGGCGGCACGCTGACGGTGACGAACAGCACAATCAGCGGCAACGACGGCGGCGGCGCCGGCGGCATCTACAACAATGGCGGCGGCACGCTGACGGTGACGAATAGCCTGTTCACCGGCAACTCCGGCGGTGGCATCGAAAACGCTAACCAGGGCACGCTGACGGTGACGAACAGCACCTTCTCCGGCAACAGCGCCGCATTTGGCGGCGGCATCGACAACTACGACGGCGTGGCGACGGTGACGAACAGCACCTTCTCCGGCAACACCGCCGGCATGGGCGGCGGCATCGTCAACTACGGCTCGGCGACGGTGGCGAACAGCACCTTCTCCGGCAACACCGCGAACGGCTACGATGGCGGCGGCGGCATCTACAACAATGGCGGCACGGCGACGGTGGCGAACAGCACACTCAGCGGCAATAGCGCCCTCAACGCCACCGGCGGCGGCATCATCAACAGCGGCGGCATCTTCAGCGGCACTGTTACGCTCACCAACACGATCGTCGCCAAAAACACCGCGACGAGCGGCGGCCCCGACGCCTCCGGCGCCGTCACCGACGGCGGCGGCAACCTGATCGGGGACGGCACGGGCATGACCGGCCTCACCAACGGCACGAACGGCGATCAGGTCGGCACGGCGGCCAACCCGATCAACCCGCTGCTCGCTCCCCTGGGCAACTACGGCGGCCCGACACAGACGATCCCCCTCCTGCCCGGCAGCCCGGCGATTGACGCGGGCAAGGACGCGACGTGCGCGGCGGCACTGCCCACGGGCGCGGGAGGTAAGGATCAGCGCGGCGTCACCCGGCCGGTGGGGGCGCACTGCGACATCGGCGCCTTCGAGGCCCGCTTCACCCTCACCGTCAGCGGCGGCACGCCCCAGCTCGCGAACCTCTCCCGGCCCTTCGCCCGACCGCTCGCCGTCACGCTGGGCGGAGCGGACGCCCCCGCGGACCGGAGTGGTGCACCGGTGACGTTCACCGCCCATCCCGTCGGCGGGGCGAGC
Source organism: Thermomicrobiales bacterium (assembly GCA_051002645.1). Lineage (GTDB taxonomy): Bacteria > Chloroflexota > Chloroflexia > Thermomicrobiales > JALYUS01 > JALYUS01. The sequence goes on along the minus strand of JBPCMC010000443.1, from coordinate 3,767 downwards.
GCGACGCTCGGCACCCCGAACCCGGCGACGACTCAAGCGAGTGGGGGGGCCAGTGTGGCGGCGACGGCCAACGGCAGCGTAGGCACTATACGGTGACGGCGAGCGCACCCGGTGCCACGGCGGTGACGTTCACCCTGACCAATGCGGTGGTGAATCCGCTGCCGCCGCCGCGGCCGCCCGGCCCCGCCGGTGGCCCCCCAAACCCGCTGCCTGCGGCGCGCCCAACGGGGACGACGGGCGGATCGGCGCCCAGCCCGCTGCCCGCGCCGCGACCGTAGGGGATGCGGCAGTCCGGGGCCGGGGATCGCTGGCGTGACCGACGATCCACCCGCCTCGGTACGCGGACTCCCTCCCGCCCGCAGCGGTCCACGAGCGTGGGCGTCAGCGCCCAGGCCGAGGCGCGTGGTGCAGGGACGCCGAGGCCCGCGAGACCAATCGTCACGGAGAGGGCGCGCAAGGGGATGTCATGATAGAGTCTACCCTAGATGGATGTCAGCCATCCTCGCCCCTCCACGTTAGTTTAGGGTCACTTATTCTCTTTCTTGACATCCGTCCCTGGACCTTGTGGACTCTATCTTGACAGATAGAGGAAATAATACCAATGGACAGCGCATCGGCTACGTCCGCGTCAGCTCGCTCAATCAGAACCCGGATCGCCAGCTCGAACGGATTGCGGTGGATCGCACCTTCACCGACCACGCCTCGGGGAAGGATGTCGCCCGACCCCGACCCGACGCCCTCCTCCGCTTCGCGCGTGAGGGTGACACCGTCGTCGTGCACAGCATGGACCGCCTGGCACGCAACCTCGATGACTCGATGACCTGCGTCAGATCGTGCGGGCACTCGCCGATCGGGGCATCCGGGTGGAGTTCGTCAAGGAAGGGCGCACGTTCACGGGAGGGGATGCGCCGATGGCGATACTCCCGTTGTCGGTGATGGGGGCGTTCGCGGAGTTCGAGCGGTCGTTGCTCCGGGAGCGGCGACGGGAGGGGGCGGCACTGGCGAAGCAGCGGGGAGCGTATCGGGGGAGGAAGCGGGCGCTGAACGCGGTGGAGCGGGCGGAGGCGCGGGCACAGGCAGCAACGGGAGAGGGGGAGGCAGCGGTAGCACGGGCGTACAGGATCAGCCGCGAGACGCTCTACCGGTACCTGAGGATGGCTGAGGACGAAAAGCAGCCAATCGGAGGAGAGGCACGACTCCTGTCGTAAACTGAAGGCCCCGCAAGGCGCGTCTAAACGACAAAGAGCGCTGATGAATGCCGCCATGTACCGATCAAAGTGACAAGGAGAGATGATTATTTCTTCTTTTGCGTTCTTCTTGGCGTCCTTGGCGTCCTTGGCGGCTCAACGTCCGTTGTCTTTGACACACCCCAACCCCTCCGGCATACTGCGGCGGGTTGACGGCGGGATATGGCGGGAGGCAGTGAGCGGTGGGCGTGGTACGGGTTGTTGTGGGGATACCGCTGCTCGCGCTGCTCGTTGGCACCCCTGGCTGGCTGATCCTGCGGTTGCTGCTCCTATCCCCTACTCCCCTCTCTCAGCAAGAGCGGGGGCGATACAGATTCGCGCGGCCTCGCTCCCCCTTCCTTTCGAGGGAAGGGGGCCGGGGGGATAGGAAAATCCCCGCCCGAACCATTACTGACCTCGTGCCACTCGAATGCATCTACCTCGCCGTCGCGATCGGCGTCTTTGTCGTCGGGCCGGTCGCGCTGGTGCTGGCGATGTGCGGCGTCTATTCGCTCTGGCTGCTGGCGCTCATTGTCGCGCTCGGCTCAGTGGCGCTGGGGATCGTGGCGCGTCGGAAGGCATTGCCGGTCATCGCGTGGCGATGGGAGCGGGCGACGTGGGGCTGCCTCGCGCTGCTCGCTATCGGCGCGGCGCTCTTCCTCCGGCCCGGCGAGACGTTGATTGGCGGCGAGGACACCGGCGTCTACTACAATAGCGGTGTCGCGATGGCGAGACAGGGCGGTATCCTTCTCCATGATTCGGCGCTCGCGGACATCGATAGCGATAAGGCGACCGTGCGGCACCTGCTCGGTAATCTCGACGATCAGCGTTACCTCTTCTATGGCAGTATTCGGTTTACTGCCTTCTATACGACTGATACGAGCGGGCAGATTTTGCCACAGTTCCTCCATCTGTGGCCCGCCTGGCTCGCCATCGTCTACGGCTTCTTCGGCGCGTTGGGCCCGACGTACGCGCCCGCCATCTTTGGGCTCTTCGGCCTGCTCGGGCTCGTGCTGCTGGCGCGGCGACTCTTCGGCTGGCCCGTCGCGCTGATCGCCGGCACGTTCCTCGCACTGAACGGCATCGAGGTCTGGTTCGTCCGGCAGACGTACACGGAGGCGTACCAGCAGTTCGCGCTCATGGCGGCACTGATCGGGCTCTTGCTCCTCGAAGAGCGGCGCGATCCGGCGGTGATGCGGCTCGGCGCGGTCGTCGCGGCACTCGCTCTCGGCAATGCCGCCCTGACGCACGAAGAGACGATTTTCCTGCTGCTGCTCGGCGTCGCGTACGGCGTCGCGCTCGTGCTGCTGCGCGCGTGGCGGCGGGCGCATACGTGGTTCTTCGCCCTCCTCGGCGGGATGCTCGCCCTCGCAGTCGTACAGGCGGGCGTCTTCGCACTCGGCTACACCGAAGGGCTCTGGCACCACGTCTACCGGAACATCTGGGATCAGCGTATCCCACTCGCCGCCGCCGCGCTCGTCGGGCTGCTGCTCCTCGTGCTGGTCGACCGACTCCGCGCCCGCTGGCTGCCGCTGATTATCCGACCGCGCACTGGGAGATGGACACGATATGCACTCGCGGCGGTGACGGCGCTCTATGCCGTCTACGGCTACATCCTCCGCCCTGGCATCCTGACCGGCCATGCCGGGTCACTCTCCTCGTACATCGGTGCGCCGACACCGGCGGGCCACAACGCGAACCTCGTGCGCTTGGGGTGGTACTGGTCGCCGCTGGGCGTCCTGCTGATTGCCCTCGGCGCGACGCTCCTGATCGGGCGCGACCTCAACCGACTGACGGGCGGCCTGCTCGCCTTCGCGCTCGTCCACACCGTCATCTTCGTCAATGAGACGTACACGGACGACCGATACATCTACGCCTTGCGCCACTACGTTCCCGTCGTCACGCCTGTCTTCGCGCTCTTCGCCGCCTACGCAGTGTGGAACGGCGGGCCGATTCTGGCGGGCGCGGTGCGGGGGATGGCCCACCCCCGGCCCCTCCCGACACGGGAGGGGAGGGGACCTTCTGGCGATTATCTGTTCTATGCAACGACCACGAAATTGCCCGCGAGTTCCCCCTCCCGTGTCGGGAGAGGGTCAGGGGTTGGGCCTTCGCCCGCCCGCGCCCTCGGCCTGATTGCCGCCGCCGCGCTCGTCCTCTTTTTCGTCGCGACGCGAGCGGGGACATGGACAGTCCAACGATACGCGGGCGTGGAGGGGCAGTTAAATCAGATCGCCCAGCAATTCCCGGAGAATAGTCTGCTGCTCTTCAGCGGCGAGCGGGACCAACCGCACCTGCTGGCGACGCCCCTCCAATTCGTCTACGGGCGCACCGCCTTCGTCATCAGCACGAATAACCCGCGCGGCGACCTCATCGAGGCGTGGCTGAACCGGGAGAGCGCGACGCATCCCGTTTATGTGCTGATGGGCAACGACGGCGGCAAGTTGTTCCTGCCGCACTCGCGCCTGACACCGCAGCCGCAGTTCGGCCCCGCCTTCACAGTCACGCTGCACGATTTCGAATCGCTCCAACTGCAGAAGCCGC